>NZ_JACAEU010000015.1:0-31612 GCF_013388695.1 Fischerella sp. | reverse complement strand
GGGAGGCAAAAAGGGGTGTGGATTTTCCTCCCCCTTTATTGCCGTTGCGTTACGCCAAAGGCTAACGCACCATTCTATGTTTTTGGTGCCGTACTCTCGCCGATCGCACACCCTACGTGACTTAGGTTTTTTCAATCATCAAACCGGATTCCTATGGCTCGTAGTAATCAATAGATCTCTAATAAAAATAGAGGCAAGAGTAAAAGGATAAATGAGAAAGGAATCTTCCCATCCTTTTCCGCTTACCCCACTTCTGCAAGAAATTTACTGCAATCTTGTCAGTAACTTCCGCCGCAGATTATCCAAAGCAGTACAGGCACTAAGATGACGAACTAAAGACCGACTCCGACCTGCACCAAAGCGATATTCAAAACTTTCCACCTTGTCATCTGGTGCTGCTAAACCGATATAAACCAAACCCACTGGCTTCGCTTCGGTACCCCCAGTTGGCCCGGCAATACCAGTAATACTCAGTCCCCAACTAGTGCCAAGACGCGATCGCACTCCTGCTGCCATTTGTTCTGCTACAGTAGCACTTACGGCCCCAAATTTTGCCAAGTCTTCCGGATTAACCCCCAAAAGCCCTACTTTCACTGAGTTGTCATAGGAAATGACTCCACCCCAAAAATAATCAGAACTACCGGAAATTTCTGTCAACATTTGCCCTAGTCCACCGCCAGTGCAAGATTCTGCCACAGACAGAGTTTCTCCAAACTCACGTAATAACTGACCTACCACGGAAGCAAGCGTGTCATCATCAGCACCATAATAATCCAACCCAGCAATTTCTTTGAGTTGTTTCTCTACAGGTGCAATCAATTCCTGCGCTTCAGCTTCAGAAGTTGCTTTTACTGAAACTCGTAACTTAACTTCCCCCTTACTGGCATAGGGTGCAACTGTTGGGTTAGGCAAGTTGAGATAAGCAGCAACTTTCTCTGCTAAAGCAGATTCAGGAATGCCCCAAAACTTTAACATCCGACTATAAATGATTTCCTTGCCCCAACCAAGGCTTTGCAGATAAGGTACTGCTGTTTCTGACCACATCCGCTGCATTTCACTGGGTACTCCCGGGAAAGTAAAAATTGTTAACCCCGGACGAGGTTGCCAGATAATACCTGGTGCCGTGCCGGTGGGGTTAAGTAAAATTTCTGCCCCTTGAGGTATTAAAGCTTGCTTGCGATTGCTGGGTGTCATTTGCCGGCCACGTTGAGCATATTTGCGGGCAATATCCTCAATGATTTCGGGACGTTCTACTAAAGGAACACCAAAAAAATCGGCAATACTTTCGCAGGTAAGGTCATCTGGTGTAGGGCCAAGACCGCCTGTAAAAATTAATATTTCCGCTCTTTGACTAGCAATTTCTATAACATGCTTTAGTCTTTGTGGGTTATCTCCTACCACTGTTTGATAGTAATGAGGAATACCCAATTTCGCTAACTGAATTGCCAAATATTGAGAGTTGCTGTTGAGGATGTTTCCCAGCAGCAGTTCAGTACCAACACAAATAATTTCTGCACTCATGAAATTGGGGAATTGGGATTGTTAGTAGTTAGTAGTTAGTAGTTGGTTGGTGGTTGTTTGTAGTCAGTAATTTGGATTTGGATGTTGACTACTAACCACTATCCACTATCCACTAACTACCAACTACCAACGGTTCCTTATGCTAAAGCTGGTACGGGAATAACCAGATGAGGGTACAAGGGGAAGCGATCGCACAATGCTGCCACCCGTCGCCGGCAATCTTCGGCAACACTCTCAGAATCTGGATTCAACAGGCGATCGGCAATAATATTACCAATCTCTGTAAATTCTGCTACTCCCATACCCCGTGTTGTTACAGCTGGAGAACCCAATCTCAAACCACTAGTCACAAATGGCGACTCTGGATCGAAGGGAACTGTGTTTTTATTGGCGGTAATATTCACATCACCCAGCAGCTGGTCTGCTCGTTTGCCTGTCATGCCAATGCTACGTAAATCAACGAGCATCAAATGATTATCTGTCCCATTTGATACTAGCTTAAAGCTGCGATTTTGTAGTTGTGCGGCCAAGGCACGAGCATTTTCAATGACTTGGGCAGAATAGGTTTTAAATTCTGGCTTAAGGGCTTCTCCAAAAGCCACTGCTTTAGCAGCAATGACATGTTCTAAGGGCCCACCTTGAGTGCCAGGGAAAACTGCTTTATCGAGTTTTTTACCCAATTCTGGGTCACGGGTCATGATTAAACCACCCCTAGGCCCACGTAGGGTTTTATGAGTAGTAGTTGTTACTACATCACAAGAGGAAATAGGGTTGGGGTGCAAACCGCTTGCTACTAAACCGGCGATGTGGGCAATGTCTGCCAGTAAGTATGCTCCTACTTCATCAGCAATACTGCGGAATTTTTCAAAATCAATCACGCGAGGATAGGCAGAATAGCCACAAATTAGCAGCTTAGGACGCTCCCTTAGCGCCTGCTCCCGAACTTGGTCGTAGTCTAGTTGTTCTGTTTCCCGACTGACACCATAATGAACAGCTTTAAACCACTTTCCTGACACATTTACTGGTGAACCGTGAGTCAGGTGTCCGCCGTGAGACAAATCCATGCCCATGAATGTATCTCCCGGCTGCAACAGGGTCAAAAACACAGCAAAATTAGCTTGTGCGCCAGAATGGGGTTGCACATTTGCATGAGCAGCACCAAACAGTTGCTTGGCACGGTCTATAGCCACCTGCTCAATTTGGTCTATAAATTCGCAACCACCATAGTAACGCTTACCAGGCAAGCCCTCAGCATATTTATTGGTAAGCACTGAACCCTGTGCAGCTAATACAGCTGCAGAGGTAAAGTTTTCACTAGCAATCAACTCCAAGTGGTCACGTTGACGCTGTAGTTCTTGGTTTATTAACCCCGCAACAGTAGGATCGGCGGAGGCAAGAAAATCTGAATTAGTCACAGACACTTTCGTTATCCTTATAGAAATTTGCACAACCGTTGGTAATTGTCCTTTGTCTTTTGCTGATTGTTTGTTGCTTGGTGTTTGTTAGTTTTTCCAACCAAGCACTAACTAATAACCAATGAGCAATGACAAATAACTAAAGACGCAACTCACTTCTTAATTATTAGACACATGTTGAACAGTGCATTAATAATCATAAAAGCTCTCGGTATATCCTCAAAGCCAACCATCGGTTTTGAGCATGAAAATTCGGTTTGACGCTTGCTTTCATATCGAGGATTGTTAATTTAATGAGTTGTTTGTTGGAAGAAGACAGCTATGCTGGAAGGGGCAAAGAGCATGGAGCATAGGGCAAAGATAACGTTAAATCCCAATTCACTTTGGCCCGATTCCCAATACCCGATTCCCAATGCCCAATTCCCCATTCCCCATTCCATTACCGATTGCAATTGGCGATCGTAAATTTATGTATTGTTTTTTACTACAGATTTAGATATTCAACGTACAATTAAAGTAAAATCAACTTAGATAATTCTTCTTGAGTTGCTATCAACCACACCTTTCCAATTAAAGATGGAAAGTTGCTCTTTGGCTTTCTCCTAATCTCACTCAGAATATATATATCCAAAATAACAGTTCAAGGGAAAATATAGGGAACTTTGAGGATTTACAGGAGGGATTGGATGCTAGTAATTTTGATTGAAGATCAAATCCTTGCCCCTCAGCAAGTTTGCCAATCTTGTTTGCTCGCCGATAGTAGCGGTCAACCGCGATGGCGTCAAGGTCAATTGCGCTGCGGTCATATCATCAGTAAAATCACCGAAAAGCAGCCAGACCAGTATGAGTGTATGATGGGTTTCCGTATTGTTAACATTGAATGAGTGTAATCTGTTTGTTGTGTGTTGTGTGTTGTTTTTTGTACCCTGCACTCCCAGCGCGCAGCGACTTCCTGTAGGATAGCCGAGTAAAGCGCGTCGGAAAAAGCAAAGACCAACCACCAACTACCAACTACTAACCACCAACTACTAACAAAAATAATAAAGAACTTAACTGCGTTATTCTAGGGTCATGTGACTATTGAATTTTAACGACAGGAGAACGCGGTATGGCTTGGCGCGGGTCTACGACGGTTCAAGACAGAATTTTTGCCTGCTTGCCTTATTTATTGCCTTTGATTGGCGCACTGGGATTCGGCTTCTCTTTATTCCAACAGTTCCCAGCACTAAGAATATTGTTTTTACCACTTGAACCCATACTTTTCATTTACAGTATCTTAGGACCTTATGGCGAATTGATTATTTTCTTTGCTTTGTTTTTGTTGGTGGTAAGAAACGAAAAAATTAATCATTTTATTCGTTTTAATACCTTGCAGGCGCTATTGTTAAACATTATTGTGTATCTGTGTAGCATTCTGTTACGACTTGTCGCACTTCCTGGTTTGAGTTTTGCATTGCAAACAGTAGCAACCACTATCTTTCTAGGCATAGTGACAGCGGTTGTTTATTCTGTCATTCAGTCTTTGTTGGGGCGTTACGCAGAAATTCCCGCAATTTCTAATGCAGTATACACGCAACTGCCGCGCTAGCTAATCACGAGCTACCACTGTGTTTTCCAGGCGACCAATGCCTTCTATTTCGACACGGACGCGATCGCCTATTTTTAACGGGCCCACCCCAAAAGGCGTACCCGTTAGCACCACATCACCCGGCAACAGTGTCATCACTTTACTGATGTAAGACACAAGAAAATCCGGAGAAAACACCATTTGGTCAATACTGGCAGATTGTACAGGAGTGGTACTTTCATTTAAGAAAGTTTGTAGTCTTGCTCCTGGACTTAATTCCCGGACAATCCACGGGCCAAGGGGACAAAAAGTATCAAAACTTTTGGCTCGCGTCCATTGACCATCTTTTCGTTGTAAGTCCCGCGCAGTCACATCATTGGCGATTGTGTAACCCCAAATTTTCATTTGGGCTTCTTCTGGTGTGCAATCAGCAGCGCGATCGCCAATTACTAATGCCAATTCTCCTTCATAGTCTACTCGTTGTGACTGATGCGGATACTGAATTTCCTCAAGCGAAGCAATCACAGATGTAGGTGGCTTCATAAAAATTAGCGGTTCAGGAGGTACTTCAGTTTCCATTTCCGCCGCATGCTCTGCATAATTTTTCCCCACTGCTATAATTTTCGAGGGTGCGCAGGGAGCTAATATTTGATAATGATCTGATTCTAAAATCATATCTGTAGGTTGACCTTGTAACCAGGGCGGTGCATCCAGTAGTTGCACTTTTAGGGATAGTTGTAACAACCCATAATAAATTTGCCCTTCTAAATTCTGAACCCGCACATAGCGCTGTGCCATAGCCTTGATGAATATCCTCTGTTTCTGGTCAAATTGTCTTTCAGTGTCCGTTAATAGTCTAGAGACTAATGACTAATTTGGTAGATTTGGCCAAGCATTAAAATTGAAAACTGGTAAGATTATAAGTCCTTGTTGCTTTCGATGTTGAGCGGTCATTGTATGAAAAATCACAACAATTACCGATCAAAATCAGCAGCCATATTGTCCATAAGGAGATTGGAACCGTGCAGACAGGTTATGAAACAATGTACATCCTGCGTCCTGACTTGGGAGACGAGCAGGTAGAACAAGCAATTTCTAAATACGAGAACTTGCTTCGGGAACAAGGTGCTGAAAATATCCAAATTCAGAATCGCGGTAAGCGTCGTTTGGCTTATGAAATTAAAAAGCACCGGGATGGCATTTATATCCAGATGAATTACACTGGACCTGGAAAAATGATTGCTGTCTTAGAACGCGCTATGCGTTTGAGCGAAGAAGTAATTCGCTATCTGACAATCAATCAAGAAGTGCAACAACCAAAATCTACTACAGAAGCAGCATAATCTGGGTTAGTAGTTAGTAGTTAGTGGTTAGTGGCTAGTTGTTTTATCTACTAACCACTATCTACTAACCGCTAACAATTAATTCTTTAAAAAAGTAAAAAAAATTTCTTTTTCCTACTTGCCGATTTCTCCGAGAATGCTAAATTAACAAGTACTTAGAAGTACTTGCCAAAAGCAGTACAACCGCATTTACACCCAAAAGTGGAAAGATTCTTAACTGGAGCTAGTTGCCACCGTGAGCCAAACTGATACCTCCACTATTCAAGCTCTATCTACAGAAGTGTCGAAGTTGCGTCAAGAATTGCAGCTTCGCGATCAATTGGTGCAACAGCTGTCTCAAGAACTCTTCCGATTGGTGAAGGGCAATACTAACTTTATACCCCAGCCAGAAGTATCTGAGCGCCATCAAAATGAGCTTCAAGCTTTGCGAGAACAACTGCAAGCCGTGGAGCAACAGGTGGCTTTTTATCAAGAACAAATAGCAAGTCGGGATACCGAAATTTACCAATTGCGGCAGTCAGTGCAAGAACTGAGCGATCGCAGTCGGATGCTAGAGCAAGTAGTACAGGAATTGCCGCAAATTTATCGTCGTAAGTTTGAGGAGCGTATGGCTCCAATCAGAGAAAAAGTAGCAATGCTACAAAGAGAAAACCGCCAGTTGCAAGCGGAACTGCAAAGCGTGAGTTATCGTTTGGCTCTGAAAACCCGTACAACTTCTCACAGCGGCGTCGATTTGCCAAATTTCCCACGGACGGCATCTGAGGAAAGTGATATTTCTACTGTGCAAAATGCTTAAACTCGTTCTGGCTACGTCAGTATAGGGCACAGGGGTTGCAAGTAGCTATGAGTGATAAGTGATGATTTTTTGTAGCCAGTGGTACTCATAACCAAAAAACCACTATTTGGTGAAGTAATGGCTCTAGCCGAAAAATTTGGAGGGTAAACACGCTCGGAAGATTGATGGCAGTATAAACTGAGCGATCGCCAATTTTTCCACTCCGTATCTCGTATCTAATTGATGCCAGCCTCTGTGTCAGTTGATTGAAAATCTTCCGCTATCTTTAGCCATACCACTAGCTACTTACCTTGTGCAGTTTGATTTACAAGGGACTTAAGATTTACTTTGAATTAACTTCGATTATTTTTCAATGCACTTGCTTTTGCTAGCCAAAGCTTTGTAAAGGCTAGCTAACTGCAAAGCCAGTGCTTGACCTAACCATTGATTTCCTGTAGGGATTAATAACTTAACCCACCAGCATTAGACTGCTTTTATTGACAATACAATGAATGTCATCATAAGAGTGGAAAATTTCAAATACCGAATCTAGTTGGGTGAGTTCCAAAATTAACCTCACCGATGCTTGGACGTTGCAAAGTACCAGACGACAACCACTTTGACGCGCAGCTTTCAATCCTTGTACCAAAGAAACTAACCCAGAACTATCCATAAAATCAACTTCAGCCAAATCGATCACCCAGAGTTGATTCTTCTGGGGTACAATTCCAGCCATCTTTTCGCTTAAAGCCATACCACCCTGTAAGTCTATGCGTCCTTGGGGTTTAAACAAAATTATCTGACGTTCTGATATTAGAGTCATGAATTTAACTGGGTAGTTGAAACACTTAAACAAAACAGAAAAAAGGCATAAAAACTGTTTTTCTTGCAACCGCAAACCCACTGAATTAACCAGCTAATTGGTAACTTACAGCAATGCGGTTGAGATGAATAGTTCAGTATTCATGCCGTATAATTTGTGTTAGCTTTCCCCAATATAGGCATAACCGCTAGAGAATTTCAGTAGTAACCGTATCTTTTACAAAATTTTTATAAATACCCAAGATTTTTATAAATTTTTAATAAAAAAAAATTGCTTTGTCTCTGTAGGTCTACTGATGTGGTAATGGTTAGTTAGCTGTTGTATGTAAAATCACATTAATAAATACTAATTTATGATTGAGCAAAAAAGCTGATTATTGAATAGTATGCATCAAATATTGAGTACTGCTGCATTAAGTCAAAGTAAATTTAGTCAATTTTACATAACTTAATTTGTCACAAATAAATCATCAATAACAGAGAATACTCACTCAAGACTTATGGGCATCCATGTAAAGTTCCTTAAACTTCACAGAAACTTGATTGCAGTTTATCTGTTTCTTACCGGCTCGATTGACACACCACTAGAAAACGAGCCAAGATATAGTAAAAGTAAAAATTTGTAAAGGCTGCGGTGCTGAATGTCTTTGGAATTCATCTCGCTAGAAAATATCCAAGAAATTGCCCATCAATACGGATACTGGGCAGTTTTTTTGGGAATTTTATTAGAGAATTTGGGCATTCCCATTCCTGGTGAAACCGTAACCCTAGTAGGTGGGTTCCTAGCCGGTAGTCATGAACTCAACTACTGGCTAGTTCTAGGTGATGCGATTGCAGGAGCCGCGATCGGCGGTATTTTTGGTTATTGGGTTGGTAGAATAGGCGGCTGGTCGATGCTTGTGCGACTCGGTAGCCTGTTTAGGATCTCAGAAACCCGACTTTTGAATATCAAAGAACAATTTAGTGAAAATGCGGCGAAAGCTGTATTTTTTGGGCGTTTTTTAGCCTTGCTGCGTATTTTTGCAGCACCACTAGCTGGTATAGCCGAAATGCCTTTTGGAAAATTCTGTGTGTACAATCTGGCAGGGGCAAGCACGTGGGCTAGTGTGATGGTAACGCTAGCTTTTTTTGCAGGAAGAATTATCTCCCTAGAACAATTGGTTGCCTGGGTGAGTAAATTTGCGATCGCGGCCTTACTAATTCTTGTAGCGATGATTGCTATTCCTGTCTGGTTAGAGGCTCGTCAAGTGAATCGTGCAGCCGGAGAGTAAAAATTATGTTGGGGCGGTGGGGTTTGGAGTGATGGGCAATGGGCATCGGGCATAAAAATTATGAATTATGAATTATGAATTATGAATTATGAAATTTTCAGCCCAATCGCATTCACCATTCATAGTTCTCACCGATTCCCAATCCCCATTACCCCTTATCCCCAGAGGGGCCCCACCTTCCCCAATCCCCCTACTTCCTATCTCTTACCTTGCTGTGCCCAAATCCGAGTAGGCAGACCCCAAACGTAAATAAAGCCTTCAGCTGCTTTATGGTCAAATTGGTCTTCAGCCCCATAGGTTGCTAAATCAGGAGTGTACAAAGAATTTTCAGAACGACGCCCAACGATCGCAGCGTTACCTTTGAATAACTTCACCCGCACAGTACCAGACACTTGCTCTTGAGTTTTTTGAATAAAAGCATCAAGGGCTGCTTTCAAGGGACTATACCACAAACCGTTGTAAATCAATTGGCTGTAAGATTCTTCAATCCCACATTTGTAATGGGTGACATCTGCCGTCAATGTCAGACTTTCCAAATCGCGATGCGCTTGAATTAACACTACCATCGCAGGGGATTCGTAGATTTCCCGCGATTTAATCCCTACCAAGCGGTTTTCAATCATGTCGATGCGCCCGACACCATGCCTTCCTGCGACCTGATTGATTTGTTCAATTAACTCAATCGAGTTTTTTGCTTCGCCGTTAAGGCTAGTAGGAATGCCTCTAGTAAAACCAATTTCAATGTACTCTGGTTCATCGGGAGCGTGAGCGATCGCTTTTGTCATCAAATAAATTTCTTCTGGTGGTTCTACTGCTGGATCTTCCAAAATACCTGCTTCAATGCTCCGACCAAGTAAATTCCGATCAATACTGTAGGGAGAAGATTTTTTGACTGGTGCGGGTATGCCAAATTGTTCTCCGTAGGCAATTGTTTGCTCGCGACTCATTCCCCATTCCCGCGCAGGTGCGAGGATTTTGAGATGGGGATTAAGGGCTGCAACGGCAACATCAAAGCGCACCTGATCGTTACCCTTACCAGTACAGCCGTGAGCGATCGCATCAGCACCATATTTTTCTGCGGTTTCTACTAATACCTTAGCAATCAGTGGACGAGCAAGCGCTGTTGCTAGAGGATAGCGGCCCTCGTAAAGAGCATTTGCTTGAATAGCGGGGAAAGCGTAATCTTTCACAAAGGTTTCTTTGACATCAGCTACCAGCGATTCACTTGCACCTGATTTCAAGGCTTTTTCTCGGACTGGTTCTAATTCATCCCCCTGGCCCAAGTCTGCTGCTAGGGTAATCACTTCTTCCACACCCCACTCATGCTTAAGGTAGGGAATGCACACTGATGTATCTACTCCGCCAGAATATGCCAAGACAACCTTTTTGGCGCGACCCATTAGTTTCTCCAGTCAACAAAACAAAGAATTGAGTGATTATTATATTCCAAATAATCATCGTATATTTTATTCATGAATATGCATGGCAGTAAATTATCTGCAAATCAACACAAAACAGTTTTATTTGTTCTGTAAAAATTATATTTATATGGAAATGCCGAGTACGGAGAGCATATAGAGAAAATAGGGAAAGAGTTAGAAAAGTGTGGTAAAGATGTCCGATTATTGGTGATTTTGAGCCAAAGATGCACACAGATAATTGATTTGAAATTAAAGCTAATATGACTGGACAATGTAAAAACTTGGGATTTCCATACTTAAATGATTATGTGTTTTTATTTAAATATATTCTCTAAGTTTTAACTGTGATTTTTAATAAGCAAAGAAATAAAAAATACCGTAGAGATTTAGCATCGAGCTTCTCTACGGTATTTTATACCAAGTTGCGTTCAGACATAGCAATAGCAATCCCTGCCCTCTCCCCTTCCCCTCTCCCAAATTGGGAGAGGGGTGCCGACAGGCGGGGTGAGGGAAGTACTTCTTTCACTGCAACTTAGGATTACTGTAAAAGTGCGATCGCGCTTATATCGCTAAATAAATCTGCCGTTACCCTTTTTACGTTGAATGCCAATTACAGATGGACGGGGAACCCCTGTATGTTCACCCTTACCGCCATCCTCTGGTGAGATATTGCTGGGCCAACTACTACCACGAGGCACAGTGCGAGTTTGATTAAATGTAGTTCCACTCAAATCTAACATCTCAATAGTACGACTCAAAATCGTCCCATCGTTAATTGGACAATTTTCTCCAGGATGCTGTACCGAAATAATTAACGTATCTCCTACAAAAGTCGGGCCGGTCATTTCACAACGCATGGGTCCGTAAGCAAATGGTATTACCTCTCCCGCATTTGGGCCAATGGTAGGGATAAAGAACAGCCAGTTATTGCCAAAAACGCCTGTGAAAGTGGAAACATTCCCAGTCTTTGTGTGATCTATGGTGTTTTGTTCGGGATTAGCACCAAGACCAAAACCATTGTGGGTGTCGGTGGACATATCCGTCACACCCCAAACATTGCCTCGAAAATCAAATGCTAGGTTATCTACATTACCAAAACCAGCCCCATCTACTGAACCAGCTTCCCCACCTTGGGAAAATCTTTCCCAACGGAAAGTTTGACCTGTACCGTCAGCACTATCTTCAATAATCTTATAGAGTCCCCCTGATTGCTGGGTTGCATTCACATCCGCACTTAACTTGGCAACCTGGAAAATTCGCGAATCAGGATAACCATCGCTTCCTGGTGCACCATCGGTATAGGCAATGAATACCTCTTTGGTTAGTGGATGAACTTCTAAATCTTCTGGACGTGCTGTAGGAGTTCCCCCAACCAAGTTCGCTGCTAGGAAAGCATCACACAGAGCAGCACCTTGGGTTTTATAGAAGTCAGATAGCTTCTTATTTTGATAATCAGACAGTGCTGTTGCTTCATTAGTGCGATCGCAGTTGAACGCGCCACCATCTTCTGTTTGGCCTGCAATACCATTGCGTTTCGGTAGTTTTAAAATACCTTCTCTTTGCGCTGAACCCAAGGCGTTAAATTCTACGGAAGAAATAACTGTTGGCGGTATAGGGTTAGTAGAAGTATTCAAGAGTAAGGGTATCCATTCACCTGTGCCATTTTCGTTGTAACGGGCTACATACAAAATACCGTCTTCCCACAACTTGCTGTTGTTTTTATCATCTGGGTTAGATACAGTACCTGTGCTGACAAATTTCCAGGTGTGTCCCCCACGTCTGTCATCACCCATGTACGCAACTAATTTCCTGCCTGGTTGAACGCGCATGGCGACGTTTTCGTGACGGAAACGACCCAACCAAGTATGTTTGCGAGGGCGGAAATTTGGATCGGCAGGGTCAATTTCTACCATCCAACCGTATTTTTCCCCTACTAAACCAAAGGTCTCGCCAGTAGTGTCTTTTGTATATTCTGTCTGAGTACCATCAGGCTTGACAGACTCAGTCACACCAACGAAAAATGATGAACTTCCTTGGAAGTTTTCTTCAGCAGTTAATACAGTTCCCCAGGGAGTTGTACCACCAGAACAATTGTAAGCAGTGCCAATAATTCTATTACCCAGTCCATCGGAGTTGACAGACTCAAAAACTTCTGTTGCACCTGGGCCCGTACCAATTAAATAATTTTGGTCTCCTTGCTGGTAGCTGCGAGTTCCCCAAGCAGTAACGTTTTTATAATCATCCTTTCGTTCTTTGTTAATTCCCAATCCGGAAAGACCGTGAATGCGACGATTATTGGGATCTTTAACAACAGCAAAGCGATCGCTACGGTTAGGGTAGTTACGGCGAGAAACGCGGACAACAGATGCGCCTAGGTTATATAAAAATTCCCCATCTACTAGAATCCTGTCATTGGGATTATCTCTAGTAGAGGGTAACACCCACCCAATTACTGAAGCAAATGCGGTGGGTAGTCCGATCACATCTTTTGGAGTCTCTGGTGCTAATTCAGAAATAGGGAAACTGACGTATTCGTGATTTACAAACAAATAACCATTATTCTTGTTTCTGCTAGAACCAGGTTTCAGGTCTTTGTCAATAGAAATGAAGCTGGTGTAATCGCAGTTGTAACCAAAATACTCATCATGGTTAGGAAATACGCGATCGCCCCAACCGACAATGACATAACGTTCGTACTCTGGTGGAACTACCACATCATCAATTACTGTGTAGCTATTTAACTTAGTATCTCCAGATGCCTTAATTACTTCTCCTTGACTAATCTGTTTCGGCAAGTAATTATCTAGATCTTTGTAAAGAGGTAAAGGATGCGGTAGGCGTACAGGTGTGAACCTCTGCGGCAGGTTTTTTGCTTCTGCGACATTATAAACACTATCTAAAATTTTGTCTCCCAATACAGCAGCACCAGCACTACCTGCAAAAAACACTAAGATTTGTCTTCGAGTAAATTTTGACATTAAAGTTTTCCTCTCTTTTTATTTGCAAAATGCATGAATTTTGGGTCATGAAAAAACAGGAAAATATTTGCAGAAATGAATTATAAAAATTCACTAATCCCAAAAAAATGCGTTTAAAACTCTTTGAATAAACTGTGTTACGGACAGACTAATCACCTGTTAAATTAAATTTTTAAATAACAGACTGATAAAAATTATATTCATTCTGATGCAACACTATTTAGACCTTATTTGCTTGATGATTGATAATTTATAAAGACTGCAAAAAATGTGCTATAAAGACCCAGGCAAAGCTTATTTTCGCCTCAAGTTACGTAGAAATGAATGGAAATATGAACAATATCAATTTAAATAGTGAATATTAAAATTAGGTTATAATTCGGTTAATTCAAACAATTTAATATTATTAAGATAAAATTAAATGCAGGTTAAAATAAAGTTAGTATTTGTTATTTAATTGCTATAAAAATAGAATTTAAAATATAAACACATATTAGAAGTTAAAAAACATAATTATTTTACGTATAAAAACATTGTGAATGCATTTATTAGCACATTCATTCAGGGTCATACATAAATTAGAGTGTGAGAGTATAAGGGCTTAAGAGGATTAGGAGAAATAAGTTGGCTGAGTTGAAAAGACTAAATATAACTTTAATTTCTTCACCTGCACTCTCATATCCTTATTTCCCTACACCTCTTAAAAATAAGGAACAGTGTTAGTGTCCTAGTTGTCCTATCTTAGAAATGGGTAATAGTGTTGTGAGTGAGACCGTGTTTTTTAGCATTGTTATTCCGACATACAATCGTAAGCCGATTCTGGAAAAGTGCCTCAGAGCATTGGAGACGCAGCAGTTGAATAATATAGAGACTTTGCATGCAACGTCTCTACAAGGTTATGAAATTGTCTTGGTGGATGATGGTTCTACTGATGGGACTTTGGAGTGGTTGGAGACACACAAAACTGAGTTTCCCCATGTGCGAACCTTTAAGCAAGACCATCAAGGGCCTGCTGCTGCGCGGAATTTAGGAGTAGAGCAAGCGCAAGGAGACACAATTATCTTTATAGATAGCGATTTAGTAGTGACAGAGAATTTTTTGCAAGCTCATGCTGATGCGCTAGTACAGGGACAAAAGGAATTGGGGAGCGATCGCTTTTTCACCTATGGTGCAGTAATCAATACCTGCAATTTTGAGCATCCCACTTCTGAACCATATAAACTCACAGATTTTTCTGCCGCTTTTTTTGCTACGGGTAACATCGCTATTCCCAAGCACTGGTTAGAGAAAGCAGGACTTTTTGATACCCGCTTTCAGCTTTATGGTTGGGAAGATTTAGAACTAGGCGTTAGGCTCAAACAACTGGGTTTAAAACTTATTAAATGTCCAGCAGCCGTAGGTTATCATTGGCATCCGCCTTTTAGCTTAGAGCAAATTCCTCGCTTAATTGATAAAGAAATTCAGCGAGGACGCATGGGAGTTTTATTTTATCAAAAGCATCCTTCTTGGGAAGTGCGAATGATGATTCAAATGACTTGGTTGCATCGTTTGTTGTGGGGAATTCTCTCACTCAATGGCACTCTAAATGAACGTACGATGGCTCCATTGTTGCAATGGCTAATTAGTATCGGAAAACCCCAATGGGCTTTAGAAATTGCCCGGATTTTTCTCAATTGGTATAACGTCAAAGGAGTCTATGAAGCTTATGCTCAAGTAAATTATGAATTATGAATTATGAAATCAAGAGTGGTATGTGATTCATCATTCAGCATTCATAATTCATCATTTTTTGTGCTACCCTAGTATGGTTCTTTAATCTCGCACATCCAGGAGTTCGGGTGTTTCTGAAATAGAAATACGCCTGGGTGGAGGTTGAACCCGAATAGGAGTTAAATAATGGCTGTTGTTTCTTTGGCTCAAATGATGGAGTCAGGGGTTCACTTTGGTCATCAGACCCGCAGGTGGAACCCCAAAATGTCTCCTTATATATACACCGCCCGCAACGGAGTACACATCATTGACTTGGTGCAAACTGCTCAGTTGATGGAAGAAGCATATACTTATATGCGATCGCAAGCTGAGCAAGGCAAAAAGTTCCTTTTTGTTGGCACTAAGCGGCAAGCAGCGGGTATTATTGCCCAAGAAGCGTCTCGTTGTGGTGCTCACTACATTAACCAGCGCTGGTTGGGCGGAATGCTCACCAACTGGGCAACTATCAAAACGCGGGTAGACCGTCTCAAAGAATTAGAACGCCGGGAAGAAAGCGGCGCTCTTGATTTATTGCCAAAAAAAGAAGCCTCAATGCTACGCCGCGAGTTGGCAAAGCTTCAGAAATACCTGGGGGGCATTAAAACTATGCGGAAAGTCCCCGATGTAGTTGTGATTGTAGACCAACGCCGGGAATACAACGCAGTTCAAGAATGTATCAAACTGGGAATTCCGATTGTATCAATGCTGGATACAAACTGCGATCCAGATGTAGTGGATATTCCTATCCCAGCAAATGACGATGCTATCCGTTCGATTAAGCTAATCGTCGGCAAATTGGCGGACGCAATTTATGAAGGTCGTCATGGTCAGTTGGATGTAGAAGAAGAATACGAAGAATACGAGGGCGCTGAGGAAGATTACGATTACGAAGAAAGCGATTACGCTGACTCGTTTATTCCTGATGAAGAAGAGGAAGAATAAATTAGGTAATGGGTAATAGATACTGGGTAATAGATACTGGGGACTGGGGACTGGAGAAGTAAAAAGTAAAAAGTAAAAAGGTAAAAGAAAAAATTCTTTCTTTTTGCTTTTAGCTTTTAACCCTTCGCTGCGCCCCTTGGGCATGCTTTTGACTTGTTTTTGCCCAATCACCAATCCCCAATCCCCAATTACCAAGCCCTTAGTAAGATAGAAATACTCAAAACCCGAGAGCGATTACAAGTGTCAGTCTAAGTAGGAATTGAGGCAAAATGGCGGAAATATCTGCAAAACTCGTCCAAGAGCTACGCCAAAAAACTGGCGCTGGCATGATGGACTGTAAAAAAGCGCTGCAAGAAAACAATGGCGATATGGCGAAAGCCGAAGAATGGCTGCGTAAAAAAGGCATTGCCAAAGCTGGAGCCAAAGCGGATCGGGTGGCGGCAGAAGGACTCGTAGGCAGCTATATCCACACAGGCGGTAGAGTCGGTGTACTGGTTGAAATAAACTGCGAAACTGACTTCGTTGCTCGCCGCGAGGAGTTTCAAACTCTGGTACGGAACGTCGCCATGCAAATTGCGGCTTGTCCAAACGTAGAGTACGTGAACGTAGCAGACATCCCGCCTAATATCGTCCAAAAGGAAAAAGATATAGAAATGGGGCGGGATGATATCGCGAATAAGCCTGACAACGTCAAAGAAAAAATTGTTCAAGGACGAATTGAAAAGCGTCTGAAGGAAATGACTTTGATGGATCAGCCTTATATTCGCGATCAGAGCATCACGGTAGAAGAACTGGTTAAGCAGGCGATCGCCCAACTCGGTGAAAATATCCAAATTCGTCGCTTTGTTCGCTTTATTCTAGGCGAAGGCATTGAAAAGAAAGAAAGTAACTTTGCCGATGAAGTAGCTGCACAAATGGGTAGTAAGTAATTTTAGTTGTTTGTTATTAGTTGTTTGTTGGTAGTTTTACTAACTAACAAGAAATAACTATTTAACTACTTTTAGGACAGGTTAAGCAAAAGAGGCTGACCTGTCTTTCATCGTATTACGGTACTCCTCTCAACTAACTACTAAACACCAATAACCAACAAATTCAAGCTAAAATCTAAACTCCTCTGGACAGTTATCCTAAAATGTAAACGTACATTTGTACTATTACATTTGGGTTGCAATGGGCAATAACGAAAAGATATGGCGAGACCAATTGAGCGAATTGAGCGGGATCTTGCAGTGTTAGAAGAGGCGATCGCCGCGATCGCACAAGAACTCAAAACTGCTTATGTCAGTTATCTAGCTACCTTAGGGCAAGCCGTGCGGCAGCAATTGATTCTGGCGGTTTATCATCTATGTACTCAGAGGTATTCCGAAAACTTTCTAAAATTGAGCTTAAGTCAGCGGCAAAATTTGCAACAGTCCGTTCGCAAGTTAGGTCAACAGGCCGCTGAACAATTACTAGCTCTTATAAACAATGATGCACAACAACCGTCACACAAACAAGTCGAAAGTGACACCGTAGATGAATGGAGCCAGAGCCTTATAGGGATTTCCTCCTTAATGGTAGCTGGTGTAGAAAGTGAGGACGAACAGAAAAATGAAGAAGGGGAAGAAAATGAAGAAAATGAAGAAAATGCTAACTTCTCCCTCTCACCTTCTTACCCTGTCTTTCCCTCCTCTTCAAACCCGATAGAACTAGCAAAATGGCAACAGTACATAGAGAGGTCGGCACAAGGCACGCTTAGAAAAATTTCTCGTGAGACTAATCTCTTATTACAAAAAGCCAAGATATTACCCAAACAACTGCCAGAACCGATTTTAGAAGCAGCTGGCTCAGATGCATCTGCTGAGGTAGTACCAGCTCCACCCAATCTCTTAAACTTAGTAATTGAAATTGAAAATGAACAGGAGCCAGAAGAATCTAGCCTGACACAAATCATGGCTATTAACTTGCGTCTTGTAGAAATTGAATTTGCTGATACCAAACTATCGTCAGAACGCAAGCAGATTCGCAATATCCTAGCTCAACTCAATAAACTTGGGTTGGACTATCAAAAAAAACAGCGAGAGCTTTCAGTTGCCGAAGCTGAAGCAGCATGGCGTGCTAGTTGGTTTGAAGATTAATTAATAGTCAAGAGTCCAAAGTCAAAAGTCCAAAGTTAATTGACTCTTGACCCTTGACTCTTGACCCTTGACTCTTGACCCTTGACTCTTGACTAATGACCACTGACAAACCAGACTGGATACGATTGCAAAAAGCCCTAGCAATAGAAGCAGAACAAGGCTTTACGGACTTGGTAGGTAGGCAATATCGCTTCAGTGAGTTTCTCACCTTAACTTTCGGCAAATTTCCGATTGGCTTATCAAGTGATGAACGCCGTCGCTGGCAAGAACTAGCGGCTCAATTTGCTAAGTATCCAAATCTGGGGCTAGAAGATAGGCAACAGTTAGTAACTGAGACTCGCAGGTATCTTTATCAATTGCAACAGCAGCAGGAGAGTGGGAGAGGGGGAGTAGGGGGAGTGGGGGAAGAGTATAAATCCCCACTCCCAAAACCCAAAGTCCAAAATCCCAAATCTCAAATCGTTACGGAGGTAAGTCGCAATCTTGCCCCCAAGTTAGACCAAAAACTGAGCGATTTACCAGAAATAGGACTCAGAAAAGCTGATAAGCTAGCGCGTCTTGGTTTATACACTGTGCGTGACTTGCTTTTTTACTATCCCCGCGACCATATTGATTATGCGCGTCAGGTGAGTATCCGTGAGTTACAGGCTGGTGAAACGGTGACAATAGTGGCAACGGTAAAGAGTTGCAATTGCTTTACTAGCCCAAAAAATAAAAAGTTGACAATTTTAGAACTTGTATTACGAGATAACACTGCTCGGATCAAAATTGGTCGCTTTTTTGCGGGTACGCGCTATACCAGTCGCGCTTGGCAAGAGAGTTTAAAGCGCCGCTATCCAGTCGGTAGTATTGTGGCGGCGTGTGGTTTGGTGAAAGAAAGTAAATACGGTCTAACGCTGGAAGACCCAGAATTGGAAGTTTTAGCCCATCCAGGCGATACTATAGAATCGTTGACGATCGGACGGGTGGTGCCTGTTTATGGCTTAACGGAGGGAGTAGGGGCGGATCTGGTGCGACAGGCAGTTATTGCTGTTTTGCCTACTGCGGCTCATCTTAAAGATCCCTTACCCAGTGGTTTACGGGGTAAGTATGAGTTGATGGAATTGAAAGATGCGATCGCCAACATTCATTTCCCCTCAGATAGCGACACTCTCCAACATGCCCGTCGTCGTCTTGTATTTGATGAATTTTTCTATTTGCAACTGGGTTTACTGCAACGTCAACACAAAGCCAGGCAAATACAAACCAGCGCTGTTCTTGCTCCTAGAGGTCAGTTACTGGAAAAATTTTACGACATACTACCTTTTCAACTTACTAATGCCCAGCAACGAGTCATCAATGATATTCTCAACGACTTGCAAAAATCAGTACCAATGAATCGCCTAGTGCAAGGTGATGTTGGTTCTGGGAAAACGGTTGTAGCTGTAGTTGCCATCCTTGCTGCCATTCAATCAGGGTATCAAGCTGCACTCATGGCTCCCACAGAAGTTTTAGCAGAACAGCACTACCGCAAGTTAGTTAGCTGGTTTAACCTGCTGTATTTACCAGTAGAATTACTGACAGGCTCTACGAAAACTGTCAAAAGACGACAAATTCACGCCCAATTAGAAACGGGAGAATTGCCCTTATTGGTGGGAACTCATGCCTTGATTCAAGACCCTGTCAACTTTCAGCGCTTGGGTTTAGTGGTAATTGACGAACAGCACCGCTTTGGGGTGGAACAGCGAGCGCGGTTGCAGCAAAAAGGCGAGCAACCCCATGTATTAACTATGACAGCTACGCCCATTCCCCGGACACTAGCGTTAACAATTCACGGGGATTTGGATGTGAGTCAGATTGATGAATTGCCACCAGGACGGCAAAAAATTCAAACCACGGCACTAACGAGTCAACAACGTAGCCATGCTTACGACCTGATCCGCCGGGAAATAGCCCAAGGACGGCAAGCTTATGTAGTTTTGCCCTTGGTAGAAGAATCGGAAAAACTAGATGTGAGATCGGCAGTAGAGGAGCATCAAAAGTTACAGGAAAGCGTGTTTCCTGAATTTCAAGTGGGACTGCTGCACGGACGCATGAGTTCTGCTGAAAAAGACGACGCAATCAGTAAATTTCGCAATAACGACACTCAAATCTTGGTTTCTACTACAGTAGTTGAGGTTGGTGTAGATGTGCCTAATGCAACAGTCATGCTGATTGAAAATGCAGAGCGATTCGGCTTATCTCAATTACATCAGCTGCGAGGACGTGTCGGTAGAGGTGCGGCTCAGTCCTACTGTCTGTTAATGAGCAGTTCGAGAAGCCCTGATGCACAGCAACGACTGAAAGTATTGGAACAATCGCAGGATGGCTTTTTTATCTCCGAAATGGATATGCGTTTTCGCGGCCCCGGTGAAGTCCTGGGAACTCGCCAGTCTGGTGTACCAGATTTTACCTTAGCGAGTTTAGTGGAAGATGAGGAAGTGCTAATGCTAGCGCGGCAAGCTGCGGAAAAGGTGATAGAAATAGATGCAACTTTGGAGCGTTGGTATTTGATGAAAGAAGAATTGAAGTATCGGTATGAGCGGTTAATGGGTGGAGCGATTTTGACATGATATTCCGACTGCTTATTGACCAGGAAATGTTACTAACTCTGTGATGAGTGAAGAATGAATTATTTCCCCTACACCCCCATTCACCTACATCCTTATAACCTAGATGATTCAGTTATATTCTGCTAGCTGATGATTCACATTCATAACTGAGTTGACAAGATGAGTGTCCAAGAACCACAAACGCTTATCAACGACCATAGAGATTTCTGCATAGAGGTAAGCAGTATCTGCATCCCCCAGTACAGCTGTGCGATCAATGTTCTCCCATAGTAAATTGCCGTATATTGCTAGACGCTCTGCAACTGAAGCAATATGGTCTTTTCTTTCGATGATATTGAGAGGATATTCAGGTAAGATTGATTGCCCAGCTGCATTACGAGCAGTCCCCATTGCTAAACCTCCAAGATTTGTGACTCGCTGTGCAAGCAAATCAATATACAAATCTAGTTCAGTGGCAATTTCATCAAACAGCTCGTGTATATCATGAGAATTCTGAGCTTCGACATTCCAATAAGCCTGCTTGATCTGAGTCTTCAGATCTACTGTGGTTGCCAGCGTTTGATTGAGGATATCAATGATTTGCGATCGCAGTTCTAAGGGTAGAATAATTCCAATCGCATCAGAGCGTATACCGCGAGGCTCGCTACTACCGTTCATTTACTCTCCTTAAAAGAGACATGAAAAAGATCTAGTGGTAGAACGCCCAGCCAGCGCTTTTGGCAGAAGTATCTGTTGAGATGCACCTTCAGACTTTTGCTTAAGCTTAGATCCCCCTCCTCACACCTAGAGGTTACTAAACTAAACTTTGAGGGTAAGATAGATAGAGTGGAATAAAAGAGTGGGGAAATTTGGAAAACTTAAAGAGTGAAGTCCCCTTTTTCCCCGACTCTTTACACTTCCCCAACCCATCAATTTTAGAGTAGCAGACTGCTAGCTCTGCGTTGTGAGCAAAACTAGGGGGAGCTGCTAGGGCTGAACACCACTAGCCGAGACCAATAGGGATTTTAAATTCTTCTATCTAAGGCTATAAAAACTGGATTGTTGCTGTATAGATGATTATTGCTTTTTTAGAAGATTATTGCTACTGTTTGCGAATCTCCTTGGGTGTTACCCCCAACAGGCGCTTGAAGTGGCGTGTAAATTGGCTTTGATCGGCAAAACCTACCATAGAAGCAACTTCAGAAATTTTTAGTTTAGTTTGCAAAAGCAACATCTTAGCACGCTCAATTCGGCAGTGAATGACATACTGGTAGGGAGAAAGCCCTGTAGACTGCTTGAATAAACGAGCAAAGTGGTATCGACTCATGCCTACTTCCTGAGCCATAGCTCCTAGCAACAAATCTTCAGCCAAATGGTCAATTATATATTCAGTTACCCGCTGTAGTTTGTGTTTGGGCAATCCTCCACCATAGTCTTGAAGAGAATGTTTCGGTACAGAGTAATGTTGCAACAAATGAGCTGACAGCGCCGTTGCCATAGAATCAGCATAAAGGCGACTGCCCAAACTATTTGATTCCAGTGCTGCTTTGAGCGCAAGCCCAATTTGATAAATCAGCGGATCTGGTTTGGAAAAGTGTGGTATTATTTCAACTACATTTGGATTAACTGATTCATAGGCTATATTTGCTACTAGCTTAGAATCTAACGTCAAAGCAATAAATTCAGATTCTTCAGAAGTAGCTGCCTTGTGAGTTACGTAGGGAGGAATTACCGCTACGTCGCCAAACATAGTGTCTTCACTTTTGTGGCATTCACCTAGCCATCGCTCAAACCCTAACTGACATTTCAGCCTAATCACAAGTGTATAATGCGTGGCATAATGTTCTTGGCTTTCATATGGGGGTTGGATGTGATACTCCAAACCAAGGTTTTCCCAGCCTGACTCGTGACTTGATAATATGGGTGGTTTGGCGAGAATGTGCTTACGAGCATCCACTTTAGTCACATCAATGGCTAGGGATTTCTCATCTGGCATCACTTTCTCCTTTCCCACTAGGCTGTTGTTGCCAATTTTGCAAAAAACCCTGTTTGTACGATTATGAATTGGTTTTGCTAGCAAACTTCACTTCAATTGGCGACTAAAAGTATCAGTGTTGTCCTTAAAACGGAGTAGCGTTTGGCTAAGTACACAATTCCTTGGCTGAAGACATAACCTATCAGTATCTAGCAATTAAGCAGCCAATTTTGCTGGCGCGCAATCTACTCAATAGCGATAGGAGTAAAATTCAGCTTAGAAATTGACATACTTCTCTATAGTTGCAACTGAATTTTTCCTTCAATTGAGAAAGATACCATTTTTTCGTTACTAGAGTATATTTCCTAAGTTTGGTTACACAAGTGTAATATTCTTTTGTGATGTGAAATGGCTATCATTACTCTTACCACATGGGAGAGTGGGAGAGGGCATTGGGCATTGGGCATTGGGCATTGGAAATAACTACTAACCACTAACCACTAACCACTAACTTTTGACTCTTGACTAATGACTAATGACTAAACTAGCAATGGCAATAGGAGAGAGACAAAATAGTAAACCAATGGTGCGGTAAAAATATAACTATCAGTACGATCTAAAATGCCACCATGACCGGGAATTAATTGTCCTGAATCTTTTACTCCAGCATCCCGTTTGAGCATCGACTCAGTCAGATCGCCTAGAAGACCAGCAACACCAATCAGCAAACCTAATGTCAGACCGGTAATTGGATATTCGGGCCAGTTGAAATAGTAGGCGATCGCAAAAGCGACAATAATACTAGCGCCAACACCGAAGACAGCGCCTTCAACAGTTTTTTTGGGACTGATGTCAGACAAAGGGGTTTTGCCAAAAAATTTACCAAAAAAATAAGCACCAATATCTGCTGCCCATATACAGAAGAAAGTCAGTAGCGTTGCTGTCAAACCGTCTGGTAAAGAAGCTGGATGTCTATTGGCGAGAAAATCTGTCCAACTGGGAGGCCAGTAGCCTCCCAAAGGAATGTTGCTGGCGGTAGTATTGAAAGCTCGCAACCTTACCCAGTAACTCGGCAAATAACCAGTGTAAAATAACCCCAAGATTGAAGCAGAAATATCCGCAATTGTCGCCATTTTTGGCTGAAACAGTAGGTAAAAACAAATAAATGTACCCGCTACTGGCATGACAGCATCAGCTAAATTGCCATCCAACGTACAAATCACTAGGAGAATTTGACTGACAACCATAGTTGTTTTAGCAGCGGGAGCTATGCCTTTGGCTCTGACCAGGTTAAAGTATTCTTTCTGACCCAAAAAAATGATCGCGGCAAACACGATGGTAAAGTACCATCCGCCCAAAACAGTAGCTGAAAGAGCAACAGCGATCGCAATAATTCCACTTAAAATTCGAGACCAAGGCATAATTAGGGACTAGGGACTAGGGATTGGTGAGACCACTTCCCGTCTTGGCTTTTGCCGAGATGGGAAAGTGGCGAACCCGAAGGAGGGACAAATCAATTAAAAATTTTTAATTTTTAATTGATTTGTCCCTAGCCACTGGTATTTGGCTTCAGTCTAACTTCTCACCGCTGAGGATAAAAATCGGGTCTACAGCAGCAAAAGTTTGAGAATAACCGCGTGTCTCCAGGCGGTTGACAGCAGACTGCACGACTTCAATATTCCTCGCTTGCAACTGGGCAAAGCTTTGAGAAATAGCATACAGATTTTCTAGATTAGCAGCTGTGGCGACTACTCTACCTGATGGTGGCAAATAATGCCAGACTGCCTGTAAAATTTCCTGGATGGGACGTCCGCCTTCAATGCAGACCCTGTGGGGTGTATCTTTGAGGTCGTGAAGACATTCGGGGGCGCTACCTTCTATGACTTCAACAT
The DNA here is from genome assembly GCF_013388695.1 of Fischerella sp. Taxonomy (NCBI): domain Bacteria; kingdom Bacillati; phylum Cyanobacteriota; class Cyanophyceae; order Nostocales; family Hapalosiphonaceae; genus Fischerella; species Fischerella sp. The sequence continues at coordinate 7,254 of NZ_JACAEU010000015.1, read as the reverse complement.
TTTTGACTTCAAAGCGATCGCAGTTACGGCGGATCAGATTGGCAACTTCTTCATCCCGTTCCACAGCAACGATCCGCCCTTGGGGACACAACAGCCCAACCTCTACAGGAATAGTACCTGTACCTGCGCCAATGTCCCACAAAACTGTATCAGGTAAAAGGCGCAATTGGGCAATCAAAAGCAGTCGAATTTCTCGTTGACTCAGAGGAATTCCCGGCAAGTGCTCGAATAAATCATCGGGAATACCAGGACTAGTGTAAGGCCAAAGTTGAGAAGGCATACCATTACATATAGTTATAGTAAATAAAGATATCGGCTTTAACGTAGCGCCATAACCAAGTATCATGATTAGTCAAATTTTAGGCGAACGCTACGAAGTACAGCACCAGTTGGGTAAAAAGGCTGGGCGACGGACGCTGTTGGCTCGTGATTTGATAACTGGTGAATTGGTAGTAGTCAAGTTACTGACTTTTGACAGCGATTTTGAATGGGATCACCTGAAGTTATTTGAACGGGAAGCCGAAACTTTAAAATCTTTGTCCCATCCCTCAATCCCGCGCTACTTAGACTATTTTGAGGTAAATAAGCCGAATCTGAAAGGATTTGCTCTGGTACAAACTTATATTTCAGCCCAAACTTTGGAACAACATTTAAAGGCTGGACGTAGTTTTACAGAAACAGAAGTCAAAGAGATAGCCAAAGCTGTATTAGAAATTCTCATCTACCTGCACGGTCAGAATCCTCCTGTCATCCACCGAGATATTAAGCCTAGTAATATTTTGTTAAGCGATCGCTCTGGTAATAGTGTTGGTCAGGTTTACCTAGTAGATTTTGGCTCGGTGCAGACCGTGGCGGCTACCGAAGGCGGGACAATGACAGTAGTGGGAACCTATGGATATATGCCACCAGAACAATTTGGCAGTCGCACCGTTCCTGCTTCTGACTTGTACAGTTTAGGTGCAACTTTAATTTACTTAGTGACAGGAGTCCATCCGGCGGATTTACCCCAAAAAGACTTTCGCATTCAATTTGAACAAGCAACAAATCTTAGTCCCGCTTTCACTAACTGGTTGAGGTGGATGATCGAACCCAGTTTAGAAAGGCGTTTAACTTCGGCTGCACAAGCATTACAAGCTCTAGAAAAACTACAGACAGGCGACAATATTACTGGTTTAGCAGTGACTAAACCAGCTGGTAGTAAAATCCAACTGACAAAAGATACGGATGCTTTAGAAATTCTCGTCCCACCAGCTGGTTTTCAGGGGTCGACGGTGTTCATGGTTTTGTTTGCGATCGCCTGGAATTCCTTTATCCTGTTTTGGACAATTAATGCTCTCGCAGCGCCTTTTCCTGCTAATATCCCCTTTGCTTTATTCTCTCTACCTTTTTGGGGTGCTGGCTTGCAAATGGTGTATTCTGTTCTTTCTCCTTTACTCAAACGCATCCGATTGCGCTTAGATCGCCAGCAAATAGCCTTAACTTGGGAAATGTTGGGATTGAAATTCAATCGTGTCCCACCAGCGCCAACACAGGAAATCACTAAGCTAGTTTACGTACCAAGAACCTTTACCACAGATTTAGAGGGTAACAGAGTCGAAATTTCGCCCCAACTAATAATTTGGGTAGGAGTGCAGAAGTATCAACTAGGTGGTAAAGGTGGCTTTGTGGAATCCGAATTAGAAATTGAATGGCTAGCTAATGAATTAAGTAATTGGCTAGGTTTGCCAATTCAGCGAGAGTAAGCATGAAATAAATTCAGGTTATCTACCATCGTTCAAAGTGAAGTTATACGATTTTTCTCTTAGTGTCTTAGTGTCTTGGTGAGACCAGCCCCCGTCTTGGCGGTTCCCGTCATGATGGGGGACTGGCGAACCTGAAGGGTGTTTCAAAAATTATTTTTCACCACAAAGACACAAAGACACCAAGAAAAATCCATTTCCAAGACTTACACCTTGGCAGGGGTAGGTGGGCATTGCTCACCCTAATATATTCAAATAGGGTTTTTTACAGGAGACAGTTATGTTTGGACTGGGATGGACGGAAGTAGGTGTAATTGCGATTGTTGCGCTTTTGATTTTCGGCCCAAAAAAAATCCCCGAATTAGGAAGCGCACTGGGCAAAACCTTGCGGGGTTTTAAAGAAGAATTAAATAAAAATGACAGTGACGATACTAGTCCAGAAGAAGAAAAAACAAGTGAATAGTCCATAGTCAATAGTCAATAGTGGTTTAGCTAGATTATGGACTATTGACCCTGGACTCTGGACTCTTGACTAAAGAAGTGAATTTACTACAGATGAAGTAATCCCTATTTGGGAGTCTACAGCTGTAGTAGTGGTATTTTGCTGGGGTGCTTCTTCTCTAATAACGCCGCGCGCCTTAATTAACTTGATGGCACGGGTGATGCTTTCTGGCAAAATGACCACTAGACTGTTATCTGGAGCTATATCCAAGGCTTTGTTAATCGCTTCTGTTTCATCCAGAATCGATTCATATTTGTAATTAGGATTTACTTCCTTGATGCCTTGAATAATTAGATCGGCTGCTGAACCGCGGGCGCGTCCTCGGGTATCATCATCTTCTTTGACGATGACGCAATCAAAAATCTCTGCTGCTAGTTTGCCCAAACTGATAAAGTCTTGGTTACGGCGATCGCCAGGGCCGCCAACTACCCCGATACGTTCGCCGTTTGTCCAATTACGGACAAATGAACCCAAGGCTTCGTAGCTATGGGGGTTGTGGGCATAATCGACCAAAGCGTGGAAGTTCCCCAAATTAAATAAGTTCATCCGTCCTGGTGTTTGACTGACGGAAGCGCGGAACGTATTTAAGCCAGCACAAATTTGCTCAATGGAGACGTTTTGCACAAATGCCGCCAAGGAAGCAGCCAAAGCGTTGGCAATCATAAATGGTGCCCGTCCACCCATCGTCAGGGGGATATTTTCTGCCCGTTCGATCCGGTGCGTCCAATCGCCTTTGAGGATTGACAGAAAGCCATTTTCGTATACTGCTGCTACTCCTCCCTTTTGGATGTGGCTTCGCACCAATTCCGAATCTGGGTTCATGGTGAAATAGGCAATATTGGCTTTTGTCCTTTCGGCGATCGCTGCCACGCGCGGATCGTCGGCGTTAAGTACTGCATAGCCATCAGGATAAACGGCTTCGGCAACCACACTCTTGAGATGTGCCAGTTGTTCAAGCGTATCAATGTCACCAATTCCCAAGTGGTCGGCAGCAATATTTAATACTACGCCTACATTCGCAGCTTCAAAGGCTAACCCAGAACGGAGAATACCACCCCGAGCCGTTTCTAGCACTGCTACTTCTACCGTCGGGTCTTGCAAAATCAACTGGGCACTTTGGGGGCCTGTATTGTCTCCTGCTTCTACTAAGTAATCGCCGATATAAGTCCCATCTGTAGTTGTATAGCCTACTACTTTACCTGTCTGCTTGCAAATATGAGCTAACAATCGAGTAGTAGTGGTTTTGCCGTTGGTGCCTGTCACACTCAGGATGGGAATGCGGCTAGCTTGTTCGTTGGGGAACAGCATATCAATCACTGCTCCAGCAACGTTACGAGGGGTGCCTTGACTGGGGGCAACGTGCATCCGGAATCCAGGAGCAGCGTTCACTTCTACAATCACACCATCAACTTCTCGTAACGGACGACTAATATCCGATGTGACGATATCAATTCCCGCAATATCCAAACCGACTATTTTGACTACCCTTTGTGCCAGCCAAACGTTTTCGGGGTGAATTTCGTCTGTACGATCTACGGCAATGCCACCTGTACTCAAGTTTGCCGTCGCCCGCAGATAACAAATTTCTCCTCTATCTAACACACTATCAAGGGTGTAACCTTGCCTTTCTAGTAGGTGGTAGCTGGTGCGGTCAAGTTCAATTTTGGTGAGGACTTTATCATGCCCATCACCACGATTTGGATCTTTATTGGTTTCCTCAATCAATTCGGCGATCGTAGATCTGCCATCACCAACCACATGAGCAGGTACCCGTTCTGCAACCGCTACTACTTTGCCATCTACGACTAATACCCGATGGTCGCGTCCTCTGTAATACCGCTCAACAATTATTGATCGAGAAACCTGTCTAGCTGCATCGTAGGCTGCCTCAGCCTCTTCCCAGTTTTGGATATCGATGGTGATACCGCGTCCGTGATTGCCATCTAAAGGCTTGATCACGATCGGATAGCCACCAACGTACTCAATTGCTTCTTCCAAATCATCTAAAAAGTTGATCGTCGTACCTTTAGGTACTGGTACACCTGCATTGGCGAGGATGCGCTTAGTGGCTTCTTTGTCGCAAGCTAGTTCTACTCCCAAGATGCCGGTGTTATCCGTCATCGTTGCCTGGATGCGCTTTTGGTTAACGCCATAGCCCAATTGAATCAAGAAGCGTGCCCCCAGTTGCATCCAGGGGATACCTCTTTTTTCAGCTTCTTTGATAATTGACTCTGTGGAAGGGCCTAAGCCTGCATCACGCCATAAGTCTTTCAGGTCTTGCAAGTCTTGCTCTAATTCAGCTTTCGGGTAACGACCGCGATCGACAATACTTTGGCACAGTCGCACTGCTGCTCTGCCAGCGTAGCGTCCTGCTTCCTCATTCAGATACTCGAAGACTACTTGGTAAATACCTGGCGTAGATGTTTCACGGGTGCGACCGAAGCCAACGTGCATACCAACCAATTCTTGCAGTTCTAAAGCTACGTGTTCCACGATATGACCCATCATCGTGCCTTCACGTACTCGCATCAAAAAACCACCACGACAGCCCGGCGAGCAGTAGTGACCCTCCAGACTCGGCAGAGCCTCAACTAATCCTTCATAAAAGCCAGGGATCTCATTCGAGGGCGTCTCGGCGAGGTTTTCTAAATCGAGGCGCATGACGATTAACTTGTGGCGTCGAATGCTCCAGTAGTTGGGGCCGCGTAATGTCTGGATTTTGAGGATTCTCATGGGAATAGGTAGATGGAGATTCGGAACCAAAATTCTAGTTTCTTACTGAAATTGACCGCTAAACTGTTCATGATAAACAGTTTTTTGTTCTTACATCGTATTATTCTCACTCTCTTTGCTGCAAAGTAGAATCCGGCGGTCAACTCAGTGTAACTCCAGATACTCAACTCCGTCAGCTGGAGACTCGGTAGACAACAGGCAGAACAGTGCGCTGGTAAAGGTGGAAGCGATCGCCATGACTAAGGATGTGCAGGCGTAAGTTGTGAAGATTTAAAGGTTCTGTTGCTCCCACATGAGGTTCATTGGTGTGTGTAACTTCAGTCGGGTCAACTATTGTAACAGAACCTTTACCCAAAACTTGCAACCAACCATCGCGTTCAAACAAGGCGCAGGTATCTTCGTCAATGCCAATCCCAAGGCGGTCGGGATGAGAAGCGATCGCGCTCATCAAGCGTCCCATACGATTACGATTGTTAAAATGTTGGTCGACAATCACCTCGGGTATAAATCCCAAACCAGTTGCCATATCCACTAGGGAACGGTTGGGTGACTCGCCACTACCGCCGCCTGCGATCATATGATGCCCCATCACCGCGGCTCCTGCACTAGTGCCTGCTAAAGTCATTTCCCCCATCCTGACTCGCCGTCGGATAATGTCCATTGCTGGTGTGTCTGATAGGACGCCACACAGTCGTAATTGGTCGCCTCCTGTTAAAAAAACCCCGGTACAAGCTTCCAAGGACTCTTGGTAATCGCGATATTCACACTGCTCCCGTTCTCGAATATCCAAAAGCTCAACCTTTTTGGCACCCATATCCTCAAAAATCCGAATATACCGACCGCCAATGATTGAGGGTTCGCGAGAGGCAGAGGGAATAATGGCAATATGGGCGTCGTTAGCACCAGCACGAGCAAAAAAAGTCCGCAAAATTTCGCGGCCATGAACCTTATCTTCTGCGCCTCCGATAACCAGAACGGCGGTTTTAGTTGCTTGGGGTGTCCTCATTTCCAGAGATTTAGCTTGTAATTCCGGCATAGTGTTTCTCCTGTCAACAACTTCAGGTGAAAATTACAAGGTCAGCAGCCTAATTATTTTCGCGCTTTGCCTCTTTTAAAGGACAGTGCTTGCAGCACAATGCGCCTGTTGCTTGCGGAGTGTCCTTCGCCGTTCCTGTTAGCCAAAGCCTTGTTTTTCACCTGTCCCATTTTTTTTAATTGGCGAGATATTGCTTGGGGTTCGGGGGAGGATACTCGCAAGACCCGTCTGGTATTTCCAGCATTGTGTCTGTTGTCTCCTTTGTTGTTAGGAGAGGGAAGCAGGTATTGGCACAGTTTTTTCTGAGGCTGGTTTGATGCATCCTGGAAGTTGTTAACCTAGTCAGAATATTAATTTAAATTTAGATGTGACAATATTTAAACATAAATTAAGTAATTAGAAAAACTTTTGTTGATCTATAGAATCTAATGTTTCTAGTACTCTTGGATACGCTTTAACAAGCTCATATGTGTATTGCACAACGTTAGCTTGTTTAAAGCTAAACATTCCAAATTTAAGATTAGTGTCCTTCAATACGAAATACTGTGCGTTTTGATATAGTTACGCTGTTTCCTGATTGTTTTACCTCTGTTCTTGGTTCGGGGCTGCTTGGTAAAGCCTTAGCAAAACGGATTGCCCAAGTTAATCTGGTCAACCCACGAGACTTTACCACCGATAAGCACCGGAAAGTCGATGATGAACCCTATGGTGGCGGTGTGGGAATGCTGATGAAGCCAGAACCCATTTTTGCCGCTGTTGAGTCGCTACCAGTTTTGCCCAGAAGAGAGGTAATTTTGATGAGTCCGCAGGGGCAAACGATGAATCAACCTTTGTTGCGAGAACTGGCGGAGAATTACGACCAATTAGTAGTGATTTGCGGTCACTATGAAGGGGTAGATGAGCGGGTACTGCATTTAGTTACTCGTGAGGTATCTTTAGGTGATTTTATTCTGACCGGCGGAGAAATTCCAGCAATGGCTTTAATTAATGGTGTGGTACGCCTCTTGCCAGGAACTGTTAGCAAAGTCGAGTCCCTCACATTAGAAAGTTTTGAGGAGGGGTTGTTGGACTATCCCCAATACACCCGTCCGGCAAATTTTCGCGGTTGGAAAGTTCCAGACGTATTATTATCTGGCAATCATGCCGAAATTGCTAAATGGCGGTTGGAACAACAAATCAAAAGAACCCGCCAGCGCCGTCCGGATTTGCTGAAAGCTTGGGAAGAGGGGAAGCAGGGACAAGGG
>NZ_JACAEU010000064.1:0-5193 GCF_013388695.1 Fischerella sp. | reverse complement strand
GTTAACGACGGGGTCTTAATTGGAGAGTTTGCGAACTAAAGTTGCTCAACTTCTGGCCGATCTAACTCCTCAAATTGCTGCTTCTTTGGCTGGTTACGACTTCATCCTTAATGCCTTATATGTCGCAAACATTTTTTGAATTGGTATAACTTTTTGTATTGCTAAAAATCTCTGAAATTTTTATGCGGGTTAAAATTTGCGGCATTACTCAACCACAGCAGGGGAAGGCGATTGCTGATTTTGGTGCAACAGCACTGGGATTTATTTGCGTTTCCACTTCACCCCGTTACGTTACTGCTAACCAAATTCGGGCAGTAGTGGAACAACTAGAAAATCAGATTGACAGTATAGGTGTATTTGCTAATACATCCATTACAGGAATCAGTCAGACCGTTGCTGATGCTGGGTTGACTGGCGTTCAGCTACACGGAGATGAATCACCAGAATTTTGCCGACAGTTGCGCGAACATCTGCCTAAGGTTGAAATTATTAAAGCCTTAAGAATACGCGCAGCAGCAGATTTGGACAAAGCAACTGTGTATAGTCTCAGTGTAGATACACTATTACTTGATGCCTATCATCCCCAGCAGTTGGGTGGTACAGGCAAAACCTTAGATTGGAAAATGCTGCAACAGTTTCAACCTAGCTGTCCTTGGTTTTTAGCAGGGGGACTAACACCGGATAATATTTTAGAAGCTCTCAGTCAAGTTAGTCCCAGCGGTATTGACTTATCTAGTGGAGTAGAAAGTGCACCTGGGGACAAGGATTTGAATAAAGTCGCCAAGCTGTTTGAAAAGCTAGGAACTAGATAGTGGTTAAGGGTTAGTGGATAGTGGTTAGGGGTTAGTGGTACAGAACAACCAAACAACTACTAACTACTAACTACTAACTACTAACAATTCCCTAAAATATTGCTGCTTGGTGGCGAATCAAGTTGAAGAATTCTTCACGGGTTTTATGTTCTTCTTGGAAAACACCTACCATTGCACTGGTGACAGTCCAGGAACCTGGTTTTTGCACACCCCGCATCACCATGCACATGTGGGTAGCTTCAATAACAACAGCAACACCCTGAGGTTCTAGAATAGTCTGGATGGCTTCGGCAATTTGGCGAGTTAGCCTCTCCTGTACTTGCAAACGGTGGGAATACATCTCGACAATGCGGGCAAGCTTACTCAGTCCCACGACTTTTTGATTGGGAATGTAAGCAACATGAGCTTTACCCATAAATGGCAACATATGGTGTTCGCACAGGCTGAAGACATTGATATCTCGAACTAACACCATCTCGTTATGTCCTTCGTCAAAAATCGCACCGTTAACGAGTTCATCTAAGGACTGATTGTAGCCACTGGTCAGAAATCGCAATGCCTCTGCCACGCGCTTTGGTGTTTTCAGCAGTCCTTCACGTTCCGGATCTTCTCCTACACCCAGCAGTAGCGTCCGCACAGCGTCCGTCATCAGCTCCATTTGTTCTTCTTGCGGTGGGTGCAAGTCTGGTTCTCGCCCGTCATGAGTGTTGCGATCGGGTCTAATGGCTTCTGTTAAGTCGGGAATTAAAGGAGATTGAAAGCGGTTGGAACCGTTAGAACTAGCAATAGTCATGGTCTTAGTTTTGGATAGTTTTTGAATAAATGACTGTGCGATTAAAGAACGCCAGCACTGGGCATGAGAGTTAACTCATCAACGACTGCCTGTTGCGGCAACAATGCAGTGTATACAATTGAGTGAGCAACAATTTCTGGGGTTAACATTTTTGAGCGGTCAAACTCGGCATGAACAGTTTCTTGCTCCCAGAGTTCGGTATTGACTGCACCGGGACAAATGGCAGTGACGCGGATGCCGTGGGGGCGTTCTTCTTGTGCCAAAGTTTGAGAAAGAGCCAAAAGACCGGCTTTGCTGACGCAGTAAGCTCCCCAATTGGGAAACGCTTGTTTGCCAGCAATCGATACAAGGTTGATGATTGTGCCTCTGTTGCGATCGCGCATTCCTGGCAAAATCCCCAGGATGCACTGAAACACGCTAGTGAGATTTAAATCTATCACTCGCTGCCAGTCAGACAAGGGAGTTTCACTCAAACTGGCGGTGTAACCCATGCCAGCATTGTTGACCAAAATATCTATGTCGCCAAAGTCACGGGCGATCGCTTGGATTTTTTCCTGCACTTGGGATACACAAGCTAGGTCTACAGGATATGCTTTCGCATTCACCCCTGCGTGCCGAGCTGCTTCTGCTGTTGCTGCCAATTTCTCAACAGAACGACTGACTAAGGCAACATCTACTCCCGCTTTTGCAAATGCCAAAGCTGCTGCTTTGCCAATTCCACTGCTTGCCCCTGTAATCAGAGCGCGTTGTTTCTGCTCAAAACTCATGCTTTTTTCCAATTCTTTGGCAAATGAAACCGCATCATCACCTGTTTATTCAAACTTTCAGATTTGCTGCCAATATTAAACAAATCTAAAAATCTCATTAATGTTGTTTGACAACTGCTACAATCCATAGCCATTATGGGCATATTTTCGGCCGAGTTTTTTCCAGTATAAAACTTGGGATGTTTGCCTTAAAAACAAGGTTGCACCCTGAAATTTGTTCATAAATACAAAACAAATCTCTCATTAGTTTGAGTAGATTTGCCAATAATACAAACGCCTATGGCTGAGAAGATTGTTAAAAATCTTTAAGTGCCATAGGCAATTATAGCATTGCTGTTATGCTAAGCAAGGATTTCAGTCTTATGAGTGGGCAACTTCGGTAAAAACACCAATCTTGCGAAATTTTTCATAACGAAGTTGACGGCGTTCTTGAGGGGTTAAGCGCCCCAACTCGTCTAGGTTATCTAAGAGAGCTTGTTTGAGAGTTTGAGCAGCATTGAGAGGCTCAGAATGAGCGCCACCGACGGGTTCAGTTAAGATCTGGTCAATAATGCCGAAATTTTTTAGATCGTGTGAAGTCATTTTTAATACCGCTGCTGCTTGAGGAGCTTTAGTGGCATCTTTCCACAAAATCGCAGCACAAGCTTCGGGGGTAATAACGGTATAAACAGAGTGTTCAAACATCAACAGGCGATCGCCAACACCAATACCTAACGCTCCACCAGAACCACCTTCACCAATCACCGTGCAAATAATCGGTACATCCAGGCAAAACATCTCGCGCAAATTGTAGGCGATCGCTTCTCCTGCACCTTGTCGTTCGGCTACCACTGTCGGCAAGGCTCCCGGCGTGTCGATAAAAGTTAAAATGGGCATTCCAAATTTGTTGGCGTGTTCCATTAAGCGCAATGCCTTGCGATAGCCACCAGGAGTAGCCATACCAAAATTACGGGCAATATTGTCTTTTGTATCACGCCCCTTTTGATGACCCAACATCACTACAGGTTGCCCTCCCAAACGAGCAACACCACCGATTAAAGCCGGATCGTCCGAACCACAGCGATCGCCATGCAACTCCATCCACTCATCAGTAATCGCCTGAATGTAATCAAGAGTACTGGGACGGCGGGGATGGCGAGCGACTTGCAGTCGCTGAGATGGCGATAGACTACCGAAAATTTCCTCACGCAGTTGCATAGCACGTGCTTCTAGTTGACGAATTTGACTAGAAACATCGACGCCATTTTCTTCTGCAAGTTGACGGATTTGCTCAATTCGGTTTGCCAGTTCTGCCAACGGCTTTTCAAAATCCAACAGTAGTGGTTTGCGCTCAGTAGTAGCCATAAGTTAGGGAATAGGAAATAGCGATCGGGGATTGGAGATTGGGGATTGGGGAACTCACCGGCCCCCACGACCGTAAGGAGTGGGGATTAGGGGCAATGGGGATTGGGAATAGGTGAAAATTATGAATGATGAATACTGAATGCTGAAAATTTCATAATTCATAATTCATAATTCATAATATTTTTATGCCCCATTCCCTATACCAGCAGCGGTCTAAAACCGTGTTTTACCGACACCTGACCAATCTGCTCCATCTTTTCTACGGTAATCTGATTGCGTCCCCAAGAGAAGTTCGTATGCAACTTCTCAAATTCCAGCAGCATTGATTCTGCAAAACAAGCAAACAACTGCCGTTCTGGAACATCCATATTGACGATTTTCATGATTTTCCAGTCAATATCAAGAGAATGCTCGACAATGCCGCCATTAAGGACATACACGCCAGGATGCTGAATTTTAGTTCCCAGATTCTTGGGATAGCCTCCATCAATCAGCAAGCAAGGTTGTTTTAGCACTTTAGGCTCAATTTCCACGCCTTTAGGCATACTGGCAACCCAAACTACAATATCAGCTTGGGGCAGCGCTTCTTCCAAAGCCATGATTTTTCCACGCCCAAGTTCTGCTTGCAAATTAATGAGGCGTTCTTGGTTACGGGCTATCAGCAGCAGATCTTTTACATCTGTTTTCGCATCTAACCAACGACAGACTGCACTGCCAATATCTCCAGTTGCACCACAAACGGCAACAGTCGCTTGTGACAGTTCAATTCCTAATTGTTTCGACGCTTGTTCTACCTGAGCGCAAATAATGTAAGCAGTGTGCGTATTTCCGGTGGTGAAGCGTTCAAATTCTAGTTCAACGTTGCGGACTTGCTTGAACTGCTCTAAATTGAAGTTTTCAAAGATAATTGAGGAAAATCCCCCTAAAGCCGTGATATTGATCTCATGCTTTTGAGCAAGGGCCATGGCATTGAGGATTTTGCGTGTAGCTGCTTTGATCCGGCGGGTTGCAAGCATTTCCGGTAAAAAGCAAGACTCTACATACTTTCCTTCTATTTTCTGCCCAGTTACGCTGGTAACTGTAATGCGATCGACAATTTGGGGCGGGGCGCTGCACCAAAAATCTAAACCTTGATCGGCATATTCTGGGTAGCCCAATTCTCTGGCTACCGCTTGTGCGTGTTCTAAACTAGTAAGATGTCCGATGAGACCAAACATTCTATTAGGTGTGTGCGCTATAAAAAGCGTGGTGTAAGTGGGAAAGATATTACTATCCCTTAAAAATACTACACAAAGCGTAAGATTCGACTGCACTGGGATAGTGATTCACACCAAGACTGGGGATTGGGGAAGGTGGGGCCCCTCTGGGGATAAGGGGTAATGGGGATTGGGTAAAAATAAGTAAAAAGTAAAAAGCTAAAAGTAAAAAGAAAGAATTTTTTCTTTTACCTTTTTACTTTTTACTTCTCCAGTTCCTT
>NZ_JACAEU010000063.1:0-3357 GCF_013388695.1 Fischerella sp. | reverse complement strand
GGAGGCTTCCTCCGTAGACGCCCTCCGGGCGGCTTCCCAAAGGGTTCGGAACTTCGGAGCATCCTGCCCGCCCGTATAGAATACAAGATATTTTACGTTTAATTATGTTGACCTACTTATTGACCAAATTGTGCGCGTGGGGCGAACCTTTGCGTTTGAGCCAGAGGATGCTGCCAACCTTACAAACCACTCGTACTGCGTAAGAAAATGTTTATCATTACGGCGCGAGGCGATCGCTGACTCAAATATGTCGTGATTGTGGGGTGAGTCGTTCCTAAATGAAACAGCCCTGCTATCTTAAAGGGGGAGATTGGAGGTGATCGTAGCTGTTACACCAGCAATACTTGTATCTGTTCTCCTTGAGAAATTAATGTTTGACCCACCAAGAGTACAGCTAAAGCGTTAGTTTGCGCGATATTAACTAAATTGCCAGAATTTTGACTGCCACCAGCAACCTGAAATTCATATACTCCATCTGTTAAATGCAGCTGACCCCAAAAGTAAGTTTCGCGTTTGCCATCCGATTGCAATTCTTGACGAGTGCGTGCTTTCACAAACTTTGGTTGCCAACCCTCTGCTAGTCCAGAAAGTTTTTTGATTGTTGGTTGCACAAACCGCCAAAAAGTCACCAATGCCGAAACCGGGTTTCCTGGTAAACCAAAATAAATAACTTGATTAGCAAATGTAGCGACAGTGAGGGGTTTACCAGGTTTCATTGCCACAGCCTGAATATGAATTTCGCCTCCCAAAGACTCAATAATTCGCTCAACATAGTCATAATCTCCCACGGAGACGCCCCCAGAAGAAAGAACCACATCAGCGTTAGATATAGTGTGGGCGATCGCTTCTTCAAGAGCATTGGGTTTATCTGGGACAATTCCTAACATCAACGGTTCTGCCCCAATTTGTTTCACCAAAGCTGCTAAAGCATACTGGTTAGAGTCTACAATTTGCCCTGCTTGCAGAGGTTTGTCAGGAGTTACCAGTTCATCACCAGTAGAAAAAATTGCTACGCGCAGACGACGGTAAACCCTCACTTGCGTACACTGGGCAGCAGCTAAAACGGCAATTTCTGGCCCATACAATCTTACTCCTGCTGGTAGCAATTGTGTCCCAGTTTTGTAATAACAAGCACGATGTCTGACAAATTCTTGCGGTTTTGTTGGTGCAGCCAAGATCAACACGCGGTTATCCTCTCGCCGCGTACGTTCTTGCATCACCACAGTATCTGCACCTGTTGGCATTACCGCACCAGTAAAAATCCGTGCCGCCTGCCCCTGTTGAATAGTAGATTGGGGTTGATAGCCAGCAGGAATTTCTTCAACAATTTCTAAACTAACTGGCTGTTCCTGGCTAGCTTGCTGTACGTCTGTGTAACGCACTGCGTAACCATCCATTGCCGAATTATCCCAATGGGGAAAGTCCAGTTGACTCGAAACGGGAGAAGCGAGAATGCGACTATGCGCTGCTAACAAATCTACAACTTCTGTATCCCGCTGACGATCCAACGGCTGCACCAAATTAAAAACAATTGCTTCTGCTGCTTTGACTGAGAACATGACCAAGAACTCCGACTTAACCTTTGTTTGCTGGCTTACGACCGAAAGTAAAAAAGACTGTGATATCGTTCCAAATGCCTTGGTCTGTTACTAATGCTTCTAGTTCTGCATCAAATCGAGCCTTGGCTTGTTCCAGCGCCAGGGATGAAAGTTGTGAACTGTGCCAGTGGCAATGTCCAAAACCTGCTGTCCAGAAATGATTTGGGTATATTCTACTAAACGATGAGTAATCTGAAGATGCCAATCGCTTTCATCGTAATTGTGACTTCTGCGGCTGTATAGATCCGCTATTTGTTGCTTGTAATTATTTAACTCAAGTTGTTGAGTCATTGAGATTTTCAGGTTTATATTTCTGACCAAAGTCGTTCCAACTGACGCCGCCAAGCAGCTAAAGTTTCTTCCCGTGCTTGGGGAGTTTGGTTTTCATCTCCCATTAATCCTTCTGCGTAAAAGCGTTCTAAGTTTTGCATTGTGGATTCTAGGGATTGACCTTGCAGTTTTGCTGCTTGAATAATTTGTCGGATGCGACTTTCAACTAGCCGATTAAAGACATCATCTAAACCAACTTCATGCAAAGAAATTAGTCGAGCGATCGCATCTCGAAAATCTTCTGCAACCAAACTGCTGCAATTGTGTTGAAATACGCCCCAGATTACGCCTTGCTGTATGGCATAGCGTACCTGTTGAGTATCATCAAAGTTAGCTTCTAAAAATTGTTCTAAAAAAGGTTGGGCTTGTTGTGCTGGTACAATCGGAATCAAAACTCGCAACCAAGTTTCATCGTCCGAAAGTAGTACCAAAAGCCGAAAATCAGGAGTTTCTATTTGCCAAGAACCGGGTGCGATCGCATTAACAGCGTCTGTACTAAATAACTCTGCCAGCGTACCTGCAATCTCTGAAGGTGTCATAATCTTTTTTTCGCTTCACCCTCTAGCGTACCGCAGTTTAGGTGTTTGTTGTTTGTTGTTTGTTTTTGGTATTTACCAAACAACACTCAACAACCACCAATCAACAACTAACCACTAACCACTATCTTTTTTATAAATCAAAAATACCGAACCTATTGGCCCTGCATTTTGTACATAAAATTTTTTGTCGTAGTACAATCCTGGAGATTGACCTCCATCAAATAACATTCCTTCTTGGATTTTGCCTAAACAATGATTGCGAGCAATACCTTCCAGCACATCATCAAACATATCTGGTAAAAGCTCTTGATTAAGCTCAGATATTTCTATATTAGAATTTGCTTTTGAGTCGTTTACCAACAGAATTACATAACCTTTATTAGTAATCGCTACCATCGAACGGTTAGTAGCGTCTTTACAAGCAAATTCTCCCAAAGCAGTACAAATATCTTTGAAGTTGCCATTGCGGTAAAATCTGCCATTACCTCCGACAATATTGTAATTAAGAATATTACTATTTCTTCTACCTGCCTGGATAGTAGCTTGTCTTTGTTGTGGTTTTCCCCCTGATATGCCAAAAGAAGAGCGCTTATTTTTAAAGTCTCCTGAATACTCTATACCTCTGGAAATATTCAAACCTTGTGGTTTATTTTCAGTATCTATATAATCTGCATTGATTGCTGCCAATGATACTCGTCCGTTTAATGTGGCATTTTCATCAGTAACTAATTCATGAAACATTTTCGGCACATACTCTTTGCGTAGCTTTCCACCAGGGTAAGCTCATCTAATTTAGTATAAAAATAGCTTGACAAATTAAACAAGACAAGAATAATCAGCGGTGTAAAAAACGTACTTGACATCAGAGCAAGATAAGTGAGATGACTTCC
>NZ_JACAEU010000062.1:0-13091 GCF_013388695.1 Fischerella sp. | reverse complement strand
TTGCTCTTTAGTCAGAAATACCCTTAAACGGCTACCCATATCGCTGTTACCTTTGTAGACGCATTCTATGTATTTACTTATCTTTACATAGTTTGGTTTTTTCACCTCGTTCTACTTATAATTAAGTTCTAAATGACGACAATCTATGATGATTAGCGCTTTTAAGCGTTTCCTAGCCTCAAACTTCGCTTTCTAATCACATGCCAGCCGCAAAAAAAATATTTCGCCTCGATGACCTCAATGTGCAGATTTATAACTGTGAAGCCGAATTAGCGCAGGATGTCGCAGAAATCGCACACCAGTATTTACAAAATGTTCTCCAGCAGAATGGTAGCGCTGCTGTATTGCTAGCAACAGGTAATTCTCAAATCAAATTTCTCGATGAATTAATAGCATTAGGTGGTGTAGATTGGTCGCGGATTACCTGTTTTCATTTAGATGAGTATTTGGGAATTTCTGCCGATCATGCTGCTAGTTTTCAGCGATATTTGCGAGAACGTGTCCAGAAGCGGGTAAAGCCTAGGGAATTTCACTATCTAGAAGGTGATACTTTAGAACCTTTATTGGAGTGCGATCGCTATACTAAATTACTGCAAGCACAACCAATTGACCTGTGTTGTCTGGGTATAGGAGAAAACGGACACATTGCTTTTAATGAACCATCTGTAGCTAATTTCCAAGATATCTATAGCGTCAAATTAGTGAAATTAGATCAAGTGAATCATCTGCAACAGGTAAAGCAAGGTCATTTTCCTAATTTAGAAAGTGTACCAAAATATGCTTTTACTGTTACTATACCCATGATTTGTTCTGCTAAAAAAATCCTCTGCCTTGCGCCAACCCAACACAAAGCTAAAATAGTTCAACAGATGTTGCAAGAAGATGTAAGCACAGATTGTCCTGCTTCCATTCTTCGCAAACAACCGCAAGCAACTTTGTTTTTAGATGAAGATGCTGCAACTTTAATTACGTAAACACCACTCTAACCCTGTTCTGTCACTTTCGGAAAACAATAATCGTAGCGAAACATTGGAACCTTTATCTAATCAAACTTTGAGCCTTTCTTTTCTAATAGAAACTAAAATTTCTAGCTAAAAGCTGAAAAGTAAAGCTCCGAAAGGCTTTCAGGGATTGGCTTTTCCCAGTTTGACGGTAGTGTAATCGACAATATCGTGCGCCGGTCAACAGTACCCGTACTGATTACTCGTTTTTCTCAGCCAATTGAGAATACCCAACGAGTGTTTTTAGCTTTGAGCGATCGCAAAATTTCTGCTAATGCACTGCGCCAAACTCTCGGTTTAACGAAAATTCTTTCAGAAGCGCTTAAGTCTCCAGTGCAAGTTATGCAGGTGTTTCCTGAACCAACAAAATCTTCGTCCGACATGCAATCTGTGCTTGTTAACAGCAAATTTCCCATCCAACAAGTGCAGGGAAATCCAATCAGAAAAATCTCAGCATCGCTGAAAACCAACGATCTATTGATCTTGGTTGAAAGTACCCATCGTTTCGGTCAACCTACTTTGGGAAGAGAACCAGAGGCGATCGCCCGCTCTCATCCCAAAACTTCTATGATGATTATGCACTTTCCTGACTTATTTTGAGAAACATAATTACCCAAAAACGCCCCTACTAACTACTAACTACTAACTACTAACCACTAACTATCTACTAACCTATTGCACATTGACCCAAAAATCAGCAGTGTTAACTTTGCCATTGCGATTAAACTGCATCCAAAGTTTGTATGTCCCTGATTGGGGAAAGCTAGTTACAAACTGCACTTGCCCATCAGGAGAATTTTTGAGAGCATGAGCATGAATATAATCAGATACAGTTAACGGAGAAGAACTTTTAATAATGACTAAATGTCCTTTTTCTCCCAAGTATGGCTTTAAATCCTTGATCGGCTGATTATTAGCAGCTTCCTTTAAATCAAACTTCAAAGTGACTTCTTGACCAACCTTGAGATTTGGTTGAGAAAAATTCAGGTTAATCTTGGTATCCGGTAATATTTTAGTATTACTATATTTTGCCAAATCTTGAGGAACTGGAGTTGAGCCAGGAACGGTTAACTTCATAAGATTAACTCGTTCGTTTTCACCTGATGGCTTGTAATCGCTGAAAATAGTGTAAATATTAGGTTCAGGGAAATTAGCATTCACTTCAAAACGCCCATTACCTTTGTAATTTGGGTGCAAGTGATCGAAAATTTTCAGGTCATCACTAACAACAATTAAGTGCATCAATTTTTCCTGAAATGTATCAAACTTGGTGACAGATTTTCTCTGAGAGTCTTGAATATTAATCACCAAAGGCACAGACTGATTGGGAACAATATTTTTAGGAGCAGTTAATTTTGCTTCAGTGATAATTGATCGATCGCTTTGGTGATTATTTGCATGCCCATTATGATGCATTTGTTCATTCGAGTGTCCGCCGTGGTTATTGTTTGAGCGTCCATCACGATCGATTTGTGTCGTCGTGTTTTCCTGGGAAGAAGTTTCCCCAGATTTAAGCACTGACGAGCAACCTTGAGTTAGTAATAAAGCAGCGATCGCAGCAATTACAGTAATAGAATATTTCATGGAAATTCTTCTCAGTATCATACAAATTAGTTAATAAAAGTAAACTTGCACTTCACTTGCTTTCCGTTCAAAGATAAAATTCAGCGTCTTTTGTTCTCTTTTCGGAGTTTGTATTTGAGTCGCGATTTTGGCATAGGGTGATCGCCATAGAATAGCATTGAACATTTCAGGCTGCTAAGTTCAGAACTCAACAATGCTTAAGTTTGGCACATAGAAATAAAATCAGTATGAAATTGGTGACTACCCTAATACCGTTCCCTATCTCCACTCAAACAGTGAACAGCAAAAGTAGACACATACTAGCGTTTTTGCTGAAAATATGGATAAAAATGAGATTAGTCAGCAATATTGTCATACAAAGGCGAGTTGTGAAATATGAGCAGTAGTAGTAACTTCCGTGACGCTATCCGTGAGGCTAAAACTCACGCCCTGGTAGGGCCAAATGTAATTGCCAACGCCCTCCCTTACGTGGGAGGCGGTTTGGTATTAACAGCAGTAGGAACCTACGGCGGTTTGGGAGTTATCCGTGCTAACCCCGGACTTTTCTTTCCCACCTTTATCGGTGCGGTTGTATTGGAATTAATTCTGTTCTTTGTTGCCCGAAAAGTCGCCGAAAAAGGCAAAAACAGCATTGCACTGCCAATGCTTGCAACCTACAGCCTTTTGTCTGGATATACCCTGAGTGGCTTGGTATTTGTGGCGCTGAGAACAGAGGGTGTAGGCATTCAAGGAATTACTTTGTCAGCTCTCGGTTGTGGTATAACCTTTATTGTCGCCCGTCAGATTGGTTCAAATCTCTCTGACGATGATGGCATGGCTTTGACAAAAACCATCAATCTGGGCATTATCGCCTTAGTTGTTGTCTGTGTGTTGCAATTCTTATTTGCTTTGTTTGGCGTCTATACCCCAGGTTGGCTAGAAATAGGCATTTCTGGTTTAGGTGTATTTCTGTTTGTTGGGGTATCTGTAGTCGATTTTTACATCCTGCCACGCACCTACCGCAACGATCAGTACCTACCTGCGGCTTTGTCGATGTACTTGACTTACATCAACCTTTTCATCTTCATTTTACGATTGCTAATCGCTCTAAATAGCCGTGATTAAGCATCTGTTAGCACTGGTAAAAAGTAAAGTTTAACAATTCAAAACCGTGGTTAACTTTCACAAACCACGGTTTTATTATGGTTATGTTGCAAAAAAATTTCTGTAGGAGGCTCTATAGTACAAGAAGATTGTTTGACTCATCAATATAGTTACTGAGCAGTGTTTTTGAATGATGAGAAAAATCTTATCTTCTGCTAGGAAACCAAGTTTGCGATCGCCATTCCCATACCAAGCTAGAAACGCCTACCTTTAAGCATACTCATAAGCCAAGGCGAACGGTTGAGTTCGGATATAAAGACTTCGGTTTCAGAAAAAGAAGTGGCAGAGCCACTTCTAAGTAATTCCCAGGTAGAACCTGAGAAATAGTATAACGTTTATAATAAATTCAAATAGTATAAAGTAACACTTATTAACTTAACATGTTAGTTTTTATTATTCTGGTAATATTGTTAATGATGGCTACAGCTAATAAAAAATATGATTTTGTAAAGGTTGTCAAGCATAGTTTCTAGAGATTATAGATTTGTTTTGGAAGAAATTATAATTGCAATTTTTCAATTTTTTTTGAGTGCCAAATTTCGCGATCGCCACTAAAATATCTCCTCCACCACACATAAGTTCATAGCAAAATTTTTGCACAAGGCTCTGCGCTGCTAGTGCGTTTTCAATCACTACTCTTTTACGCAAAGCTGTACTAATTCATTTAAAATCTTTCAACTCCTTCAATATTTTTGGCACTCTCGCCCAAAGCTCTTGCTGCTTCCCCACAAGTACGCGGAGTCGGAAAAATTTTCTCTGGATTAGCTAAACCTTTAGGATTAAAAACTTGGCGCACCCATTGCATAGTTTCTAAATCAGCTGCCGTGAACATCTCCGGCATATAGCATTTTTTATCTGCTCCAATGCCATGTTCACCAGAAATACTGCCACCAACTTTCACGCATAACTTCAGAATTTCCCCCCCTACTTCTTCCACTATCTCTAATGCACCTGGAACAGAGTTATCATAAAGAATCAGTGGGTGAAGATTGCCATCACCAGCGTGAAATACATTGGCAATGCGATAACCGTATTTCTGACTTAATGCTTCAATTTCTTGCAGTATATAAGGCAGTTGAGTACGAGGAATAACTCCATCTTGCACGTAATAATCAGGACTTAAATGTCCAGCAGCGGCAAAGGCAGCTTTGCGTCCTTTCCATAATTTTAAGCGCTGATCTGGATCGCTAGCAGAAGTAACATTACGCGCACCATTCTGTTTACAAATTTCCGCTACTCTTTGTTTATTCGCTGCAACTTCTACTGCCAAACCATCAATTTCTACTAACAAAATTGCCGTTGCATCGCGGGGATAAACATTTAAGGCTGTCACATCTTCCACTGCATTGATGCTGAGATTATCCATAATTTCCATACCACCAGGAATAATCCCTGCACTGATGATATCAGAAACACTTGCCCCTGCGGCTTCAATACTAGTAAAATCTGCTAAAAGTACGCAGATTGATTCCGCACTTTTGAGAATTCTAAGCGTAATTTCTGTGGCAATACCCAGCGTGCCTTCCGAACCAACAAATATACCCGTTAAATCGTAACCAGGCATTTCGGGAATTTCTCCGCCCAAGTCTAGAATTTCACCTTCAGCAGTGACGATTTTTAACCCTAAAACATGATTGGTGGTGACACCATACTTGAGACAATGTACTCCACCGGAGTTTTCAGCAACGTTACCACCGATAGAACAGATGATTTGACTGGAGGGATCGGGAGCATAGTAGAAACCAGCGCCACTGACTGTTTGCGTTACCCAGTTATTAATCACCCCTGGTTGCACAACAACGCGCTGGTTTTCTAAATCTACACTCAAAATTTGCCGCATCAATGAAGTGACAATCAAAACGCTATTTTCTATCGGCAAAGCACCACCCGATAAACCTGTACCAGAACCACGGGCTATAAAGGGGACAGAGTATTTATCGCATATCTTCACCACCGCCGCCACTTGTTCTGTAGTTCTGGGTAACACCACTACCGCCGGACGTTGGCGATAGCTGGTTAGTCCATCGCACTCATAGGTAATGAGTTCTTCGCGGCGTTGCACTACCCCATTTTTGCCAACTACAGCCTCGAATTCTTTGATGATGGGTTGCCAGTTGCGTTGTTGTTTGTCTTGGGTGAGCATAGGTTTTGTGGAAAGATGCGATGCGATCGCTTGTGTGAGTTGGTCTAATTAATATTGTTACAGGTGTTTTATTGAATCAACTAACCTAGAAATATCGCTCTCAAGTGGTGGGTAAACTCATGGTTGAGCAACTTTTAATCAATAATGATGATTATTATGTGCCAGATGCTAGCCAGCTAGTTACTGAAGATGATACGCCTGTGGATAATTTTGCTTCTGCTAAACAACAACGCCTTTTAGTTAGTTCTCTTTACAGTTCCCTACACAATCAGATTTTTTTAGCTGAATCTAACGTAGGTATCTACCATACATACAGACAACCCGCCATTGTACCTGATGTCTTTCTCAGCCTTGATGTGCAAGTACCACAAAACTGGTGGGAGAAGCAAAATCGTTGCTACATGCTTTGGGAATTTGGCAAACCTCCAGAAGTAGCGATTGAAATTGTCTCTAATAAAGAAGGTGATGAACTGGGAAACAAACTAAGAATTTATGAGCAAATGCGGGTAAGTTACTACGTAGTATATGATCCCACTCAGCAATTAGGAGAACAACAATTGCGTGTTTATGAAATTAGGGGAAGACGTTACTCCGAAACTTCTGAAACTTGGTTAGAACAAGTCGGTTTGGGTTTAACTCTTTGGCAAGGTGAATTTGAAGGTAGACAAGATTTGTGGTTACGTTGGTGCTACCAAGATGGTACACTGCTAGCGACAGGGGATGAACGCGCTGTAAGAGAACGCCTAGAAAAAGACCAAGCACTACAACGCGCTGAAGTCGCTGAACAACGCGCTGAACAATTAGCTGAGAAACTGCGATCGCTAGGCATAGATCCAGACACTCTGTAGAGATTGGGTAAAAAAATCAGTCAACTACCTTTTCAAATTTTTCTTTCTCACTTATTATATAACTAACGTTCGATATAAAATATTGTCTCGTAATGCCCAAGATTGTTGATCGTGAACAATACCGCAAAGAATTGTTGATGAAATCCTTTGACCTATTTGCCCAGAAGGGTTATGCCTCTATCACCATGCGAGAGATAGCCAAAGAGCTAGGGGTTTCTACGGGAACACTGTACCATTACTTTCCCAGTAAAGAAGCTTTATTTTTGCAGTTAGTCGAAGAGCAGACACGGCAGGACATTTTGAATTTTTTGGCTGAAGCTGGACATATAAAAAGCTTACCACAACGCATTCAAGCCTTGATGAATTTTATTGCTAAAAATGAGGACTATTTTTTAAAACAAACTCTGATAATGTTTGATTTTTATCAACAGCAAGAACGCTCAGAACTGGGTAATAATAAGACTCTGAAAAAAGCTTGGGATGATACAAAAAAATCACTTTCAGACTATTTAGAAATAGAAGATCAAGCACTCATTGAATTTATTTATTGTTTCTTGAATGGCTTGATTTCAGCACGAGTTTTTGAAGGTAATACAGTTTCTTATACCGATCAGGGTGAATTGTTAGCAAAAATATTAACCGCTCATCTCAAAACCGAAAATATACTTTAATACTCCGCGTTCCTCTGCGCCCTCTCTGCGTTCCTCTGCGTTAAAAAAAGAAAACATGACTCAACAATTTCTCTCAAACCCTTCAACTCGAAAACTGGTAGGCTTAGTAATAACTGCTACTACAATTACCAGCGCGATCGCCTTTTACGGCATTTCTCAATACGGCATTTCTCAATACAGCTTAATCACTAAGTCCGAGCCTCCAACCACAGATACTCCTCCCCCTGTCAAAAAAGTCACTGCTCTCGGACGCTTGGAACCAGCAGGAGAAGTGATTCACTTGTCTGCACCTTTGGCGCTGGATGGTGATCGCCTGGCTAAGTGGCTTGTCAAAGAAGGCGATCGCGTGCAAGCGGGACAAGTGTTAGCAATTTTGGATTCTCAAAAACACTTGCAAGATGCCTTAGCACAGGCAAAAGAACAACTGAAGATCAGCCAAGCCAAATTAGCACAGGTAAAAGCAGGGGCAAAAACCGGAGAAATTCAGGCACAGCAAGCAAATATCAGCCGAGTTCAAGCAGAACAAGCAACAGAAATTGAGGCACAAAAAGCAGCGATCGCCCGTTTGGCAGCCCAACAACAGACAGAAATCCAAGCCCAAACAGCAAACATGACGCGTCTCACAGCAGAACTAACAAATGCCAACAATGCCACAGCAGCATTGAGACAGGCACAAACTCTTGACTCTTGACTTTTGACTCTGGACTTTGCCAAGCAGTTATTAATCTTCTGGCAATACCCATTTCGGCGGTTCCATGAGTTTTTTGAGTCGTGCTGCTTCAGCTATTTCATGCATTTTTTCTAGCGAAGTCTCTTGGATGAACTTTGATGCTTCCTCTACATAAGATTGTTCATCCGCAGTGCGCTCTTTGTCGCTGGTTTGGGGATTATTTTCTTTTCCCTCTTCCACGCTGACCTCCTATGCTCTGATTTTGAGAATGTGACTTACAGTCATTCTTGCTGCTAAGCAAAAATACTTCTGTTCTTCTAATAAATCTTAACCTTGTGACTGTCTTTTCAAACCTTGAATGTTACATTTCTAAAATCTCAAATCCAAATCTCTACAATCGACTATAGATTCAATCTTTTCCTGAAAAGGGCGCTGATGTCAGAAACTTTTGCCACCACAGGAACCATCGCTGCGATCGCCACCGCTATTGTTCCCCAACAGGGTAGTGTTGGGATTGTACGCGTATCTGGTTCAGAAGCAATGCACATTGCCAAAACTCTTTTCCATGCGCCTGGGCGGCAAGTTTGGGAAAGTCACCGCATTCTCTACGGTTATATCCGCCATCCCCAAACACAACAAGTCGTGGATGAAGCACTGCTTTTGATTATGAAAGCACCGCGTTCCTACACCCGTGAAGATGTTGTGGAATTCCATTGCCACGGGGGAATTATGGCAGTGCAGCAAGTGTTGCAACTATGCCTGGAAAACGGTGCAAGGCTAGCTCAACCTGGAGAATTTACCCTGCGGGCATTTTTAAATGGCAGACTAGATTTAACACAAGCCGAAAGTATTGCTGATTTAGTAGGAGCGCGATCGCCCCAAGCTGCACAGACTGCTTTAGCTGGTTTGCAAGGCAAATTAGCTCATCCGATTCGGCAATTACGCGCTCAATGTTTGGATATCTTGGCAGAAATTGAAGCGCGGATTGATTTTGAGGAAGACTTACCTCCGCTGGATGATAAAGCAATCATATCAGAAATTGAAAGAATTTCCGTAGAAATTACCAAACTGCTAGCAACCGCCGATAAAGGTGAACTGTTACGTACTGGATTAAAAGTGGCGATTGTTGGGCGTCCGAACGTAGGAAAATCGAGTTTGTTGAATGCGTGGAGTCGGAGCGATCGCGCTATTGTCACAGATTTGCCTGGTACAACCCGTGATGTCGTGGAATCACAGTTAGTAGTAGGTGGAATTCCCGTCCAGGTGCTGGATACTGCGGGCATTCGGGAAACAGAAGACCAAGTGGAAAAAATCGGTGTTGAGCGTTCCCGACATGCTGCTAGTGCGGCTGATTTAGTGTTGTTAACCATCGACGCCTCAGCGGGTTGGACAGCAGCTGACCAAGAAATTTACGAACAGGTAAAACATCGTCCCTTAATTTTGGTTATTAACAAAATCGACCTCGCCTCAGCAGAAGTGGTGGAGTATCCCACACAAATCAACCAAGTTGTAAAAACAGTAGCAGCCCAAAATCAAGGCATTGATGCTTTAGAAACAGCGATTTTAGAACAAGTCCAAACTGGGAAAATACAAGCTGCCGATCTGGATTTAGCCATTAATCAAAGACAAGCTGCTGCACTAGTAAAAACTAAAACTTCCCTCGAACAAGTACAAACGACGATTGCCCAGCAGTTACCTCTTGATTTTTGGACAATTGACCTGAGGGGTGCAGTTCATGCCTTAGGGGAAATTACGGGAGAAGAAGTAACAGAATCTGTGCTTGACCGGATTTTTAGTCGGTTTTGTATTGGAAAATAACACAACTGTCCTAAACCCACTCTCTATGGCGGCTTTTTTGTTGAGAAAAGTTAGTGCAGAGGTACTAGCTATACGAGAATGTATTGCTTATTAATACCATTTTGAAAAAATAATGCGACAAATAGACATTGTAGAGACGCGCCATGGCGCGTCTCTACATCAGGATGTGTTGTAAACATTTATTAAATCGGTATAACGTGAGTTCGACGAACTAAAAAATTTTCTCAGATTCCTATCTTGCAAGCTTTTTGTGCTTTTATAGCCGTCGAACTCACGTTAAGTTATGACACCTTATTTCTTGAGCCAAATACTTCCAAGATCCATATATTGATCGCCGCCTTCTTGGCTAGCATCATAGCAACGATACTCAGAATATCGAATCCGAACTAGCCTGCCTTCATTGTAGGCTTTTTCAACTAGCCTCATTATTTGAGGCTTTTTGTTGACATCCCATGCAAATATTCTTTTTACACAGTGTTCAGTCCCTACGTTTCTAGCGGGATCATATCGTGTAAAGGGATGATCTCGATCAATAGTTAAAGTACAAGTATTTCCAAAACAACCATAATCTACAATCTTTGCATTATCAACCTGCTGCCAAGCATAGGCTTTTGCTCCGATTCCAAAGAATCCTAAAGCTATTGTGATACCAAGGATAGTTTTAACAAAATTCTTTGTGAGATGATTTCCTCCTAATTTGTTTAGCATTTTCTTACACCTTCTTTTCTCTTTTAGTAGTTCAAGTCTTATCCAGACTCTGACCTATAAAGCAACGAGCCATGAGAAATATTTGACATTCGCTTACATATCCTCAAAAAACCTGCTCTGGTAAGTTGAGTTCAAAGTACCAATTAACCTTTACATTGTTGTTCAACCTGTTTGTTCCATACGTCGTATTTTTGAGTTTCTTTAACCAAATCTTCGCATTTGAATGGCTGACAAATTTAGAGACTTTTCTTAAACAAACTTCAAGACATTCCAAAAAGTAGTGTTGACACTTCGTAACACTTTCCCTATCATTGCGCCTACCTTTTGGTTGCTCAAGTCCTGATGAGAAGGAGTCACAATTCAGTATTCAGTATTCAGTATTCAGAATAACCCCATGAATGAATGATGCTGTTGGCGAATGTTATTGAGGTGCTTCCTATTCCTATTATATTTTTCTATCCAACTAAAAGATGCAGTCAGAATAAATACTTAATAATCAGTTCGTGTAGAGACGCCTTTGTATATAGCAATCCGGAATCATTCACGAGAAAATACTGAAGCTATACTTTAGCTTCTTTTTTAACCGACTGTATGCGTATCAATCTGGTCACAATCTCTATGAAAACGTTTATTTTCGCTTTCATTTGATTGTTAAATTTTTGACTTGCTGTGAATATGGCGATCGCCCACTCCGTGAGATCGCACTTCAAAAGTGCGCTTATAAAAGCATTCGGGCTGTCGTCTTATTAATCCTTATCTTTCTGTAGTCGTCTCTTGTTGATGGTTATAGATTTGCTCATTTATTGATGGTCGTTCTTTTTGCCGCCAACTTCTAATTTTCTCTGTCACCAATGGTGAAGCCAAAACTCCTCCCAGTCCAAAGAGATTTAAGATTAAAAATGTCAATCCTCCGACCAGGGGGATGAGACTAATCA
Organism: Fischerella sp.; assembly: GCF_013388695.1. Classification (NCBI taxonomy): domain Bacteria; kingdom Bacillati; phylum Cyanobacteriota; class Cyanophyceae; order Nostocales; family Hapalosiphonaceae; genus Fischerella; species Fischerella sp. The sequence goes on along the minus strand of NZ_JACAEU010000062.1, from coordinate 1,570 downwards.
CAGCGAGAATGACTATCCCCACCAGGAATTGCAGCATTGGGGAACGTCTATGTCTCAAGGTTTTTTCCCCAATCAACAAACCCAAACTGTTTGCTCCCAAGAGTCCTACAACTCCAAGCAGTAAAGCAGCTATGGGAATTAATACTGCCCCCAAAAGACTCCCGCCAGTGAGAATTGATAACAGCAGAAATGCGACGACGCCTCCTAAACCCCAGCTCAAGCTTTTGAGTGGTTGCTGACTAATAGTTGCAGTGATACTTTGTAAAAAACTGGGCCGCAGCAACATCAACACCACGCCAACAATGGCAACTGCTAGCATGAACAAAGTGTAAAAAGCGGCGTTGAGCAAATATATACGTCCTAGCGTTCCCCACAATCCCCAGCGTCTCATGCCGTGCATCATGCCACCGCTACGGTCTAAAACTGTGACTGCATCCCCGCCAATTGTGACACCTGGCTCTTGAAAAATTTCTCCACCTACAGCAGTAACATCACCATCTACCCTAGCTCCTGTTTTGAGGATGACATCACCACCCACAGCAGCAGCATCTCCTGTAACATGCCCATTGTTTAAAACTGTAACAGAACCGGCGATCGCCACTGCGTCTTTAACAACTTCGTTCTCTGCAATTGTGACATCACTGCCAAATCGGACAATATCTCGACCAGAATCTTTAATTTGTGCTGCTGCTGTTCCCCATAGCAACAACATCAGCAGCGCTAGCACCAGTGCAATAATAAGTTTGATTTTCTTATTCTCCATCATTGGATCTTTCTCCTGATGAAAAATAGCGTTTTAATATCTTTACTAGAACACCGATTCAGTAATCTTCGGACAAGGAGGGATGGGGTGATGGGGGGAGTCCAGTTTTATATTCTCCCCACCTCCCTATCTCCCACTTTCCCTTGTCTGGTTCATAAAGACAATTTCTGAATACTGAATCGACGTTTTAGGTTATTGATCTAGATATATTCTGTTTTGCCCAGTGTCGATGGCACAATTGAGAATGTGTGGGAAATACCATCCTAGTAGTGTTGGTAAGATAGTTTGGCAACCGATGCCAAAGATGCGATTGCGCCCTTAGCGTCCCGTCCATGCATTGGGTTCGCCCTTGATGCAAAGAGTTCTGCGGCTTTTGTGCCATCTGGAGTATTGCCCGTCTTCTTGCCATAAACCAAGTTAAAAGTAATATTTAATACAGATTAGGTCAGTACGGCATTCAGATATGTCTTGTGTGTGGGGAGTTAGTTGATCGTGACTTGGTTGCACTGTTTTTGAGTGCGTGCGATCGCTCTCTCTTGTTAAAAAGATTCACCTAACTTTTAACTCTCTCCAACTTGAGTTATAAGTAAAAATTTTGAGGAACTTGTGAGGAGAGGTTAGGAAAGGATGACAGTTGTCTGTTTGCACGCTGATTTTGTGTTGGCGTAGCGTTAGAGTAGCGAACTACACTCAGATCTTGCACCTGGAAACTTGAATGTCAATTCCTTGACTAAGTGCTAGTTCTCTAAGGCGTTCAATATGTTGTAAAAGAAGCAACATCACCAAGTGTGGAAGTATTGTTTGGAA
>NZ_JACAEU010000061.1:0-23386 GCF_013388695.1 Fischerella sp. | reverse complement strand
TCTTAGTGTCTTGGTGGTGAAAAAAGAATTCTGGAAACACCCTTCGGGTTCGCCAGTCCCCCATCGTGACGGGAACCGCCAAGACGGGGGCTGGTCTCACCAAGACACTAAGACACAAACAGGAAAATAGTCTTTCCCCTGAATTATATTACGAGGTAAACTATGACACAAATTATCGCCGTTCACTCTTTCCGTGGTGGAACTGGTAAATCCAACTTAACAGCCAATCTCGCTGCTACTATGGCATGCCGAGGACAACGTGTAGGCATTATTGATACTGACATTCAGTCACCAGGAATTCATGTTCTCTTCGGTCTAAACGAAGAAAAAATTAACCATTCCCTCAATGACTACCTCTGGGGACGTTGTAATATTAAGGACACTGCCTACGATGTCAGTCATACTCTGATAGCAGAGTCAGGGGAAACAGGTGTAGTAAAAGGTAATCTTTACTTGGTTCCCTCTAGTATTAAGGCTGGTGAAATAGCCAGAGTTCTGCGCGAGGGATATGATGTAGTCCGACTTAACGATGGTTTTCAGGAACTCATCCGTTGTCTTAAACTAGACTACTTGTTCATTGATACTCACCCTGGTCTTAATGAAGAAACCTTACTTTCTATTGGTATCTCTCATGTTTTGGTAGTCATCTTACGTCCAGACAGTCAAGACTTCCAGGGAACCGCTGTGACAGTCGATGTAGCTCGTAAGCTGAAAGTACCAAAAATGCTGTTAGTAGTTAATAAAGCGCTACCAGCGTTTGATTTTACAGACTTGCAAAAACAGGTAGAAAAAACCTACAACATTTCAGTAGCAGGTATTTTGCCCTTGTCAGAAGAGATGGTGCAGCTAGGGAGCAAGGGAATATTCTGTCTGCGTTACTCCAAGCATCCTATCAGTAAAACAATGAAAGGAATTACTGAGCAGATTGCTGGTTTAGTCATTAGTCATTAGTCATTTGTTGATTGTTGGTGGTTGGTGGTTGATGGTTAGTAGTTAGTAGTTCCAGACAACAAACACCAAACAACAAACAACTAAAAACAAACAACTAACAACCACTAATCATGTTCAATCAAAAATTATTTCGTGCTAATGTTCTTGCCTACTTCGGAGCCAATGCTTCAGAAGTAGAGGAATTATTGGCATACAATCATAACGTTTTTAATTGCAACAACTTCAACCATCCCATTAATTTTCCGCTTCCACCAGAAGCCCATGTTTCGGCTTGGGAAAAATACGCTCTTGAAGCTAGAGATATAGGAGCATTTGAAACCCTGAAACAGCGACTGGTACAGTTTCGCTTTCCGATCAAAGCAAGTATCAGTCAAACTATTCCCTATAATGCTGCTACTCGTAAAGGGATGTCGGTGGATGGGATGGCTAAGGCAACTGGTTTGGTTTTGCAACAGCCAGATAAACTGCAATTGTTTGTGCATCAAAGCCTCGCAGGAGCAATTCCGGTTTTACTTGCTGGGAACCGAGAGGACTTTGTTTCTCTGGTACAGGCGCTGGCTATGCGGAATGAACCATTACCAGTTTCTGCTTCTATGGGAGCCTGCACGATCAGTGGGTTTAATAACTGGGACAGAATTCGCGCCTTTCGCCAACAATGGGAAACTCGCAATGCTGGTAATTGTTCCGAAAGTAGATGGAAGGAAGAATTTCAGCGAATTAAATCCCAAAAAGAGCTTTATCAGGATAGGTTGATTATTTTAAGTGATGGCCCCTATAGCAATGTTTCAGCCAGTGATATGGGACTTGAAGAAACCGAATGGCTGCGCTATTCCCTAACAATTCGGCTGGAACATGAATGTACCCACTACTTCACGCGTCGCATGTTTAACTCGATGCGAAATAATATGCTCGATGAACTAATTGCTGACTACAGGGGGATTGTTGCTGCTTGTGGGTACTATCGAGCCGATTGGTTTTTGCGCTTTCTGGGATTGGAGTCATTTCCCAATTATCGAGAAGGAGGGAGGCTGGAAAATTACCGAGGTCAGCCACCGCTTTCAGATGGCGCTTTTAAGATTCTACAAGCATTGCTGAAAGCTGCCGCAGAGAATTTGGAGCGCTTTGATAGTGAACATGTAGACGAGTTGATCAACAGCAATATTCAACCTCTAATGTTAATGAGCTTGACCTACTTAACCTTAGAAGAATTAGCTTCAGCAGAGGCAAATATTCGCATTCAGAAAACTCTAGAGAAATTACAGAAAAGTTTGTAATTATAGAGTTTCAAACTTTCTCTGCGTTCTGGTGCGCCTCTGAGATTTTTCTCCAAGTTTTTGTTAATAGAACATAGGAAAGTTGAAGTTATGACAGAAGTTTTGCTCAAAGAATTAACTAACAGTGATATAGAATGGATGATTGCGACAGGTCACCAAAGAGAAATACCTGTTGGTACTGTACTCATCCAGGAAGGAAAAGCTGCCGATTCCCTACATATCCTACTAGATGGAACTTTAACAGTTAATGTATCCCAATCTGATAATAATTTTTTGGCTCGTGCTTTTGCAGTCATAGAGGGTAGTGAATCTTCAAGTCGGGAAATTGCTAGGTTATCAAGCGGCGAGGTAGTTGGAGAAGTTCCCTTTGTTAGTATCTGTCCGATCGCCACTACAGTTAAGGCTGTAGAAAAGTCGCTTGTGATGTCGATTTCCCAACAACAATTGGCAGTTAAATTGCAGCAGGACGTAGGTTTTGCCACGCGCTTTTATCGAGCGATCGCGATTATGCTCTCAGACAGATTGCAAAGCATCATCAATCAATTCGGTCGTAGTAACCTCGCACAAGGTCAACCACTAAAGGATGTGCTGTGTGTTTTAGGGGAATTGCACGGTAGTGACATCGATTGGATGATGGCGTGTGGAACTCAGCAAAAAATTGCTGCTAACACAGTACTTATCCGTGAAGGAGGCCCTGTAGATGCGCTGTATATTCTCTTAGGTGGAACAATGTCACTGTCTATTTCTCTTGATGAGCACAATCCCTTGGCTCGTGCTTTTGCAGCGATCGAGGATAGCGAAATTATCAGTCGAGAGATAGCAAGATTATCGAAAGGCGAAATCGTAGGGGAAACACCCTTTATCGATGGTCGTCTACCCTCTGCAACTATCAAGACAGTTGAAGATACCCTTGTTTTATCAATTTCCCGGCAGCAACTAGCAGCAAAATTGCAGCAAGATGTAGGATTTGCATCTCGTTTTTATCGAGTGATTGCTACTTTGCTTTCCAATAGATTGCAGGGAATGTACACCCGATTGGGTTATAGTCGGCGAGTTTATAGCCAAGGTCAGCCACTAGATGAAAATATTGAATATGAAGATGAATTGGAGTTAAATATCTTAGATAGCATGGCACTGGCTGGAAAAAGATTTGATTGGATGCAGGAACATCTAAAAAATGTTTCAGTATAAAATTTAGGGCTATTAATTAATTGCAAAAATAGTCCACTTAAACTTTGGGCGTTGTTAAAGACAACGCTCAATTTTGTCGTTTTAAAGTTCATATGTTTCAGATAAATAGAACACATTCAATGAATCATTAAAATCAAAAAAAATGCGGGTATCTACCTAAAAATTTTGCATTGTTTATTAATTATTTAGCTCCTAACATTGAGAAAGTAAACCTTAGAAAAAGCATTGTTTAAGCAATAAGAACACCCTACTTTTAGTGTTGCGAGAATCGTGATAAATGGAAATACTTTCTAAGAAAGTTTTTCCCCCTATTCGGTGGGTGGTTATCTAAAGATTTAGGGGGCGAAGAAAAATGTTAAACCAAAAGCGCAACCTGTTCAGAAAAGAATCACTAGACCGCCTATCCTCTCCTGAAAGACTAGATCAGCTTATGCAGGTAGTCAGCCCCAGAAGCTGGCTACCTCTAGTCACCTTGGGTTCCTTGGTAGGAGTAGCTGTCATCTGGAGTATTTATGGACGCATCCCCATTACTGTTGAGGGTCGAGGGGTACTAATTTACCCAAGCAAAGTTGTACCGCTGCAATCGAAAAGTTCAGGGCAGTTAATAGCTCTCAATGTCAAAGTTGGAGATATCGTCAAAAAGGGGCAAGTGCTGGCGACGATTGACCAAACTGAACTCCGCAAGCAGCTACAGCAACAGCAATCTAAATTGACAGAACTAGAGTCACAAGATAAAGCCGCAGGTTCGCTGCAAGGATTGCGGCTGGAACAAGATAAACGGTCGATGCAGCAACAACGCTTATATCTTCAGCAACGCATCCGCGAATTGCAAGCCCTGACGCCTCTCCTCAAAACTAAAGGCAGTGTCTCTATTAGGTTGCAACACCAAGGCTTGCAGCAACGTCTCCGAGAAGCCCAAGCATTGACTTCCGTTTACAAGCAGAGAATGGAAATCCGCAGACAGCTATTCAAGACAGAAGGAGCAATTTCAGGTGATGATGCTTTAGAGGCAGAACAGCAATATTTGCAAAATCTTGAAAAAATCTCTGAACTTCAAGCCAAGTTAAAAGAACTAGATGTTAAGGAGACTGAACAAGAGAAAGACTATCGCGAAAACCTCAGTTCAATCTCTGAACTGCAAGCTAAGTTGAAAGAACTGGATAGCAAACAAGCTTCTGTGGCTCAACAAGACCTGGAAAATGCAACTACCCGGAAAAAAGAGATTCAAGAAGTCAAGCGAGAGATTGCCAAATTAGAACTAGAACTAGGCAACAATAGCCAAATTATCAGTCAACACTCAGGACGCATTCTGGAAATAACCGTTACACCAGGACAGGTTGTCGATAGAGGAACCCGCCTAGCAAGCATAGATGCCGAGACACCATCTAGTAAGCTAGTTAGTGTAACCTATTTTCCGGTCGCCGATGGCAAGAAAATTCAGGCAGGTATGACAATCCAAATTACCCCTCAAACAGTTAAGCGGGAACGCTTTGGCGGCATCGTCGGTACTGTAAACAGTATCTCTCGATTTCCAATTACAAAACAAGCCGCTGCGTCTGAGGTAGGCAATCCAGAAGTGGTGGAAGGTTTGGTATCTGAAAAACAAGCTGGTTTAATGCAAGTATTCTCTGATTTGGAACTAGATTCTCAAACTTTTAGTGGCTACAAGTGGTCTTCTTCCACCGGGCCGCATCTCAAAATATCTCCTGGGACTACTACTGTTGTGCGAGTCAAGGTAGAAGAACGCGCTCCTATCACCTTTGTTTTACCTATCTTGAGGGAATTCAGTGGTATCTACTAATCCAACGTTAGCAACACCGATTCATCCTTGGCAGTACCTACAAAAACTACTACAAGCTAGAGTCTTGCGCGTCAAAACTCCTACATTGTTGCAAATGGAGGCAGTGGAATGTGGTGCTGCTGCTTTGGGCATTATTTTAGGTTACTACAGAAGAATTGTGCCACTGCCAGAATTGCGTCGAGAGTGCGGCGTTTCTCGTGATGGTAGTAAGGCATCTAACATGCTCAAAGCCGCTAGAAATTATGGACTCCAGGCGAAAGGTTTTAAGAAGGAACTGAAGCAACTTCAGGATCTGCACCCTCCCTATATTGTCTTCTGGAACTTCAACCACTTTCTGGTAGTAGAGGGATTTAGCAAACAGCGTGTTTATCTCAATGACCCCGCTACAGGCCCGCGTCATGTCTCCCTACAGGAATTTGACGAGGGGTATACCGGAGTAGTGCTGGTGATGGAACCAGGCGAGGAGTTCACTAAAGGTGGTCGCAAACCCAGCATAATTTTATCGCTATGGGAAAGACTCCAGGGATCTGCTGGTGCTTTAGTTTACTGCATGATTGCGGGATTTTTCTTAACCACGATTGGGATGGCGATTCCCGTATTTAGCCAGATATTTGTAGATGATATCTTGGTGCAGCAACGTCAGCATTGGCTGCGCCCATTACTCTTGGCAATGGCGATCGCCGCAATACTCCAAGGGTCGCTAACCCTACTGCGGCTACGCTACCTGCGCCGCCTGAAAATTAAGCTAGCTGTCGGAATGTCCAGCCGCTTTCTCTGGCACATCCTGCGCTTACCTATTAGTTTTTATGCTCAACGATTCGCTGGAGAAATCAGTTATCGCACCACTCTCAACGACCAAGTCGCTGATGTCCTTTCGGGAAAGTTGGCGACTACTGCCATTGATGCAGTTATGGTAATTTTTTATGCCTTAATTATGTTCCAATATGATTGGGTACTGACTTTGATTACAGCCAGCTTTGCTGCTGTAAATATAATAACTTTACGATGGATTTCCCGACAGCGCACAGACGCTAATCAGCGATTGATACAAGAGTATGGTAAAGCTGCTGGCACATCCATTGCTGCTCTCCAAAGTATAGAAACTCTTAAGGCATCTGGGTTAGAATCTGATTTCTTTTCCCGGTGGTCAGGTTACTACACCAAAGCTATCAATTCTCAGCAAGAACTGGGGACAACAAACCAGATATTTTCTGTCTTACCCATGCTCATGTCCGCCCTCTCTTCAATGTTTTTGTTGGTTGTAGGCGGTTTACGGGTGATGAATGGGCATCTCAGTATTGGTATGCTCATAGCCTTTCAAGTCCTGATGCAAAATTTCCAAGACCCCGTCAACAATCTCGTCAACTTTGGCAGTAATCTTCAAGAACTGGAGGGTAATTTAATTCGCCTAGATGATGTGCTAAATAACCCCATTGCGCCGCAAGTAGAGCAGAAGAATACAGGGAAAAGGGAAAAGGTTAAAGGGCAAGGGGAAGATTCTTCCCTTTTGCCTTTACCCCTTGCCCTTTCTCCGTCCTCTGACCACTCGCTTCTACCCAAATTACAGGGTTATGTGGAGTTGCGAAACATCGCATTTGGCTATAGTCGTCTAGAAGCACCACTGATTGAAAACTTTAACCTCTCAATTAAACCCGGACAGCGAGTAGCTTTAGTAGGTGGGAGCGGTTCTGGTAAGTCTACCATTGCTAAACTCTTAAGCGGACTTTACCAACCTTGGGCAGGCGAAATTCTGTTTGATGGTAAACCAAAAGAGCAGATTCCCCACCAATTACTTACTAACTCTGTCGCAATGGTGGAACAAGAAATCCTCCTATTTGGCGGCACTGTCAGAGATAATTTAACCCTATGGGATGTCACGATATCAGACAAAAACTTGATGCGAGCTTGTGAAGATGCAGCTATTGACAATGTGATTCTCTCAATGGCTGGAGGATTAGATGCAGAACTAATAGAAGGTGCTGCTAACTTAAGTGGTGGTCAAAGACAACGTTTGGAAATTGCCCGTGCTTTGGTAAACAATCCCTCCATTCTCATCATGGATGAAGCGACCAGCGCTTTAGATGTGGAGACAGAAAAAATTATTGATGAAAATCTGCGGCGACGGGGATGCACTTGCATTATTGTGGCACACCGCTTAAGTACTATCCGCGACTGTGATGAAATCATTGTTTTGGAACGCGGAAAAGTAGTACAACGCGGCACTCACCAACAATTGTGGCAAGTCGAAGGTGTTTACTCGCGGTTAATCCGCACAGAAGGAGAAGCACTCTAACTGGGGACTAGGGACTGGGGACTAGGTATTAGGAAATAAGAAGAATCTTCTCCCAATACCCAGCTTTCCCCAATACCCAGTACCCAATCACGAGTATCCAGTACATCTGTGTTTATCTGTGGTCGTTACTACCATAAAACTGAATTTTGCAATCAATCTATTAATTGGTGCGGCTTAAAGTGAGTTCGGCTAATTTACATTAGACGTAATTAAAAATTAAAAATCAATTTTTGTATTTAAAATTGGAGCGAAGCGACAATGCGGGGGCAAATATACGAAATTAAAGCCAATGAACCAATACTGCTGGATGATCCTTCTAGGGTTTGGGTAGTTCAGTCCGGTTCCATAGCATTGTTTGTCGTCACTATTAAAAATGGTGTGATTGAAGGCACTCGTCGTTATCTATGTAGCATTGGTCGGGGAGAGGCTCTTTTCGGAACTGCTGCCAATTCTTTTCAGCACCATCAAATTTTGGCAGTACCAATAGGGGAGACACAATTGCTACACCTACAGCCTGAATATTTCAGAGAGTTAACAGCCAATGCAGATGATAGGGCGATCGCTTGGATTGAAAATTGGTTGCGGCAACTTAGTACTGCACTCTCTTATGTTGATACACCTGCAATTCAAGTTAAGGCTGCTTTGCCAGCACGATTTACTCTCAATCAAGGTCAGACTTTCCAACCTGAATTAGGTGTTGTCTGTTGGGTACAGTTGCGGCAAGGGACTGTCCGCTTTCTGGGGTATGAGGAACTGGCTTTAACAAGTGCAGCTAGAATTTTTCCTCTCACTTGTGCGATGTGGTTAGAAGCTCAAGAGGAGGTGCAACTTACAACTGTTGCTACTTCAGAAATTCGCAATCCAGAGACTATTTTTGCAGGATTATCCCAACTTCATACTCAAATACTCTACTGCATTCATTTCTTAGATGAACAAGAAGCACAGGAAGAATTGGAACGGTTGCGCGATCGCCAGCGTTTAAATCATCAAGTAACAGCGGAAGCTCTAGGAGAACTGGCATCAACGCTAAATTACCAAAAGGTCGATTTTTTTCTAGAAGGTGCACCTTTGTTGGTTGCTGCTGGTGCGGTAGGCAAAGCTATGGGCGTGAAAATTCGCCCTCCTGCTCGCTCCGAAAATCTTAAACGAGTAAAGGAGCCTTTGGAGGCAATTGTCCGGGCTTCAAGGGTACGAATGCGGCGGGTACTGTTGCGGGACAACTGGTGGCAGAAGGATTGCGGCCCACTAGTAGCTTACACCCACCAAGATAACCGACCGATGGCGTTGCTACCCCTAACTCCAACTAGCTATGAAATCTTTGACCCAGTTGAGCAAAACCGCGTCAGGGTAGATGAGCACATAGCCTCTACACTGGCTCCCGTTGCTTATACGTTTTATCGGTCTTTGCCCGATCGAGCAATCAAAGCTTTCGATATACTCTTGTTTGCTCTGAAAGGACGTAAGAGAGACTTGCTTGTCATTGTATTTACTGGTATTGTCGTCACGCTTTTGGGAATGCTTACACCCCAAGCCACTGCAATTATTATGGACAACGCAATTCCAGATAGTGACAGGGGGTTATTGCTGCAAATTGGATTGGGGTTGTTGGTTGCTGCTTTGGGCACAGCCCTATTTCAGCTAACTCAGGGGTTTGCGATCTTGCGGATGGAAACAGCTGGGGACGCTTCGACTCAGGCAGCTGTATGGGATCGGTTGCTGAACTTGCCGATATCCTTTTTTCGGCAGTACACAACAGGAGATCTGCAAGCTCGCGTATCATCAGTGAGTACGATCCGTCGTCAACTCAGTGGCAGAACCCTGATTAATCTCATTAGCAGTTTCTTCACATTGTTCTACTTGGGGCAGTTATTTTACTACAACGTCAAATTAGCCCTAGTTGCTGTTGCTGTCACCATAGTGGCGATCGCTGTGACGATAATTTCTGGTTTACTTCTAGTCCGCAAGATGCATCCGCTGTTGGAAATGCGAGGAAATATTTTTGGACAGACAGTGCAACTAATCAATGGCATTTCTAAACTGCATGTTGCTGGAGGACAAGAACGTGCCTTCGCCGCGTGGAGTAAAAACTACACTCGGCAAGTGAAGCTCGAACTGAGCACGCAAAAAGTGGAAGACGCGGTTGTTTTTTTCAATACAGTGATGCCTTTAGTCACTTCTGGAGTACTGTTCTGGTTTACCGCCAAACTGCTAGAAGAATCTCAGACTCAAGGAGAGATCGGACTATCCCTTGGCACTTTCCTGGCTTTTCACACAGCCTTTGGCAACTTTACTAGAGGAACAACAAACCTGAGCAATACAGTTACTGAAATTTTACAAGTTGTCCCGCAGTGGAAACGCACTCAGCCAATTCTGCAAACTATACCAGAAGTGGATCTCAGCAAAACCGATCCTGGTAAACTCATTGGCAGAATTGTTGTGGATCGCGTTACTTTTCGCTACCGCAATGATGGGCCACTGATACTGGATGATGTCAATATTTATGCAGATCCTGGGGAGTTTATTGCTCTTGTTGGCGGTTCTGGAAGCGGTAAATCGACTATATTCCGATTATTGCTTGGATTTGAAATTCCAGAAGCAGGTAGCATATTTTACGATGGTCAAGACCTGTCTGGGTTAGATGTAGATGCTGTGCGCCGACAGCTGGGTGTGGTGTTGCAAAATGGTCAACTTCAGTCAGCATCGATTTTCGAGAATATTGCTGGTGGCGCACAGATTACATTCGATGAAGCTTGGGAAGCAGCACGGATGGCTGGATTAGCCGAAGATATCGCTGCCATGCCAATGGAGATGCATACTGTGGTTAGTGAAGGTGGTGGTAATCTTTCTGGAGGACAACGCCAGCGACTATTGATTGCTCGTGCTTTGGCATTGAAACCCCGGATTTTGCTCTTTGATGAGGCTACTAGTGCTTTAGATAATAGGACTCAGGCGATTGTCAGTGAAAGTTTAGAGCAGCTGAAGGTTACTCGAATCGCGATCGCTCACCGACTGAGTACAATTCGTTCGGCTACACGCATCTATGTACTCCAAGCAGGTCGAATTGTGCAACAGGGAAGTTTTGAAGAACTGGCTTCACGCGAAGGATTATTTGCCGAGTTAATGCAAAGACAAATGGCGTAGTTGGTGGAGAAATCATCTAAAACCTCGTGGGACAGCAGCGACAGCTCTATCAAAGATTTGGATTAGACATCTCCAGCAATTAATTATGCGTTATACCGTTTCACGTTAATCACGATACATATAAATTTTGTAGAGACGCGAAATTTCGCGTCTCTACTCTCTGTATTTGTATCAGAGTTTTTGTGAAATGGTATTACCCAAAATTCTTATAGAGACCGTAAATTTACGGTCTCTACATTCTTTAAAAGTTTCCAGAAATGGGCTTGCAGTCATCTGATATGATGATCAAAGTTTGGGAAAAAGTGGTGCCTATGAATTAATTAGATTACCTTTGATTAGGTAGTTTGTTGATAAGTTGATCGGGTTGATTAAACGTAATTTCGCGTTATGGCTGTTAGTGGTGAGCCAGCACCGCAGGGCGGCTTAAGGCAGGGTGCGACTGGTGTAAACGCGCGCAGCACGGCTCAAGGTAGAGTACCCGAAGGGCTTCTTGTAGAGTAGTAGTTTGTCAAATTTGAATTGATGGATCGCAAAGTTCGTAGTCAGGACTTTAGTCCTGAATTTTTAAGCACGCTTGGTGCTTACTACAAACCCTCAAAACTAGCTTGAAAATAGGGGAAAGGGGAAAGGGGAAAGGGAAAGAGATTTTCATTCCCTCGTTGTGGGCGAAAAGTCTCTGGGGTTCTAGCTTGACAGAGTAGTAGGGTTAGTAGTTACCAATCTTAATTGAAGAACGACGATGGATTCTCCTGTTTCTGGGTGCCCTTTGCCAAAAATATTATCTACTCAGAAAAAATGGCTGAAAACTTACGCGGTTCTTACTGGCTTTTAAAATTAGTAATTTCTTTATCAATTAGTAGTGCATACATCTATTCTTGGGATTGCACCTTTGCTCAAATTACCCCTGATGACACTCTACCCAATAATTCCACTGTCAAATTAGAGGAGAATATTAGGACTATTGAAGGAGGAACTCAAGCTGGCAGTAATCTTTTCCACAGTTTTGAGCAGTTTTCTATACCCACTGGCACTCAGGCTAACTTCAACAATGCTCCAGATATTCAAAACATCATCAATCGCGTCACGGGTAAATCTGCTTCTATCATTGACGGTCTGATTACAGCCAATGGCTCGACTAACCTGTTTTTTCTCAATCCGAATGGAATTATTTTTGGACCAAATGCCCAATTAGACATCAAGGGTTCATTGATTGCAAGTACAGCAAGTCACCTCAAGTTTGCAGATGGCACTTTGTTTAGTGCGATCGCTCCCCAAAGTACACCTTTGCTAACTGTGAGTGTTCCCATTGGCTTGCAATTTGGGGAAATAGCAGGAGGTATTAGCGTACAGGGATCTGACCTAAAAGTGCAACCTGGTAAAACTTTGGCACTAGTGGGCGGTGATATGACGTTGCAGGGAGATCGGCAAGCGGCTTTAGAACAACCGAATCTGACAGCTTCAGGAGGACGGGTTGAACTAGGTAGTGTAGCTGCTGTTGGAGAAGTGAGCTTAAACCAGAAAGATAACGATTGGGTACTGGGGTACGGCTCTGTAAATAATTTTGGTAATATTCGGTTGGAAGACGGAGCGTATATCGATGTTAGCGGTGCTGGCGGTGGTGATGTTCAGATTCAGGGCAATAATTTGGCTTTAACTCAAGGCTCGTTGATTTTTGCCGACACACAAGGTACAGAGACTGGTGGAGAAGTGTTTATCCGCACAATAAAGGGGGTTACTCTCACTGAAGATTCGCAGATTACTGCCGATGTTTTAGAAGAAGCGACTGGATCTGGGGGAGACGTAACAATTGAAACTGGGCAGTTGAGTATCCAGGGAGATGAGTCAAGGATAAGAGCTGGTACCTTAGGCAAGGGACAGGGAGGAAATCTTAGCATTCGAGCCTCGGAGTTTGTGGAACTAGCAGGAAAAACAAAAAGCGGCTTGTTTACTCAAACTCAAGGTGAGGGAGATGCTGGAAATTTGACGATTACCACTCGACGGTTAAGTTCTCAGAATGGAGCGCGAGTATCAACTGCTACTCTAGGCAAGGGACAGGGGGGAGATTTATCTGTAACCGCTGCCGATTCCGTGGAACTAGTTGGTGCTGGTAGCAGCTTATCTACTCAAACTTTAGGTGCTAAAGGTGCTGGGAACTTAACAATTCAGACCAGTCGCTTGAGTGTCCGGGATGGGGCACAAATATTAACTCGTACTCTTGATCAAGGGCAGGGAGGAAATTTGTTGGTGACTGCTAGTGATTTGGTGGAATTGCAGGGAACAGGAACATTAGCGAATGGGCAGCAAATTCCTAGCGCTTTATTTACTCAAACAGAAAATGTTGGCAATGCCGGAGACTTAACAATTACTACTGGGCAGTTAATTGTGGGAAATGGGGCGCAGATATCTACTGCTGCTTTTGGTCAAGGAAAGGGTGGACAGATATGGGTTAATGCTTCCGATGCAGTTAATGTTTTTGGAGTTGGCATTAATAGAACAGCAAGTGGATTATTTTCACGTAGCACTAATGAGGGACAGGGAGGAAACATCACTATTGATACCAGTGCTTTTCGGGTAGCAGACAATGGAGTTGTAGATGCCCGCACTATAGGTGAGGGAAATGCTGGCAATATCACGGTGAATGCAAATACTTTGGAAGCTGTTAATGGTGGACAAATCCTTACCAATGCTTTCACAGGCAGCAGTGGCTTTGCAGGTAATATCACAGTTAATACTACTGATAGGGTCACTATATCTGGCAGTGCTCCCTTTAAACGGTTTGTCCGAATTGGTAACAATTTTGTTGAGGATGAATCTGCTAACAGTGGCTTGTTTGTTCGCTCTCAAGGGTCAGGGAGTGCAGGCAACCTTCAGTTACGATCTCGTTCCATTCGCTTGGACAACCTTGGGGAAATTACCGCTGAAACGGCATCCGGTAATGGCGGCAATATTTCGTTACAAAACCCAAATTTATTGTTACTAAACGGTAACAGTCGGATATCTGCTACCGCAGGCACTAACCAACAGGGTGGAGACGGGGGTAACATCACCATCAATGCCCCTAATGGCTTTATCGTTACCATCCCTGATGAAAACAACGACATCACTGCCAATGCCTACGATGGTGAAGGGGGAATAGTCACAATCAACGCTACTGGTATTTTTGGTCTAACACCGCGTAGTCGAGAAGACCTTGTGAGACTTTTGGGAAACAACGACCCAACTCAACTAGACCCTCAAAGCTTAGTAACTAGCGACATTACGGCAATTTCTCAAACAAACCCAAATTTAAATGGTCAAATAACCATCAACACTCCCGATATTAACCCCAATCGAGGATTAATAAACTTGCCAACCGAACTAAGTGAACCGCAAATTGCCCAAGGCTGCCAAGTAACTACTGCTAAAAATCAAAGCCAATTTGTAGTCACCGGACGTGGTGGCTTGCCACTTAATCCAAGAGTTGCTTTTAACAGTGACACACCCCAAGTTGATTGGGTAACACTCACTCGTTACCGTAACAATGGTAACAGTCGAGTTGTTGTAAAAAATTCTCCTAATCCCACACCACTAAAAATTATTGAAGCTGCTGGGTGGGTAAAAAATTCTAAAGGGGAGGTAATCCTCGTTGCTAGTGCGCCTACTGTCACGACTTACAGTTATTGGCAGAGATCAACTAGCTGCGCTGGTTAAATTTACAGCCTAGTTAAAGATATAAACTTTTGTGAATAAATGACAGAATTGGTAAAAAAAATTACGCTTTGAGAGAAAATTAAACAGAAGTGATTTTACCTCTAAGGTGAACATAGTCTATTGAGTGATTATCATGAATCATTCCTCTAAACTACAAATCTTGGATTTAGACCATAGTGAATCAATTATTGAGCAAGAAATTACATCTGCGGAAACTGTAAAAATCTTAGGTGGAAAAATCTTAGGTGGTGGAGGAACTTCACCTGTAGACCCTATTGATGACCCTCCTGGGCTTCCCTGTTTTTGGACTTTGGACAAAAAGAAACTGATTCCCGGATGATGTTCGCGAACAAAAAACTAGGCGTCATAAATTACCCCAGTGATTTTTCAAACTGAGTAAAACTTAGTTAAATGCAGGGTTATTTCATTCTAAAAAGTTGCTTAAGTGTGTCTAGTCCAAAAGAGCAGAGTCGCTGAGCTTGCGCCATGTTCTCAAACATTTGGTCTCGATATAGGAATCCGGTTTGATGATTGAAAAAATCTAAGTACACGTAAAGTGTGCGATCGGCGAGAGTACGGCACCAAAAATATAGAATGGTGCATTAGCCTTTGGCGTAACGCAACGGCAATAAAGGGGGAGGAAAATCCACACCCCTTTTTGCCTCCCCTACGTATCTTTTCAAAAATCAAATACTAGTCCTAATGATTGTGCTTGAGAATTTGGCGTTCTGATTCAACTCGAATAAAAGTTTTCAGGCCAGGCTAAGAGTGTCTGACATCAAGAGTTTGACAAATAGGGGTTTATGTTCGGGTGCGATCGCTCCTCCCAATTTACTAACCATTTGGAGACAGCATTAGGTAAAGTAGCAGCAAGAGTAATTTAGTTCAAGTGCGATCGCCCTTCACACTCACCATTCATCAAACTATTGAGAGTGTTGACTATCCCAGAAATGAAGCTGGAGATCTCAAGGCAATGATTCATCCTCAGTTGCAGTTTAAAGATTACAAAGCCTTACATACTGGCGATCCAATATTTTTAACCTTTGATGGGCAGACCATCGCTTATGAAGGTGAATCAACCGTTTTTCCTGTCTTTATTAACGAAGTTGCTTACTACGAGAAAGGGATTGCAATGTATTTGACCAAGCAGCATCAATGCATCATCTAGAACAGGTCGAAAAACTAGAACTCAACAGTCAATACCTCAATTATGTCGAGCACGTCTTAATTTGTGTATCATGAGATCGCCAATTTATAGAATCATATTCAAGCCGAACTGTCGCTAATGTCCGGTTGCGATCGCCAGATCCATTGAGGCAACCTCTCCATAAGCATCATTTTCTGGCGAATAAAAATCTGGATATTCGTCAAGAAAAAATCAGCCATAGCGTCCGAAACGTCGTAGAGCCAAGAGATTTCCTAGCAAGATGCTACAGTCTCCTCCCAAAACCACTGGAAAGCATTCAGCATTCAGAGCCAATAATCTGTTCGATAACTTATGAAAGCGATCGCGAGATGAGATTGTATTTCCTCCTATCAAGATCGTCACCTTGCTAAGACCACCTCAGTCTCCAACAGGTCGGCTGAAGGCTTGGGCTAGGTTTTGGACGAAGGCGCGCAGCGCACGGGTTGAGGAACCATCCTCTGCCCCGTGCGTGGGATTGACCTCCGTGATTGTGAGTCCCGAAAAACGTGAATCCGCAATGAGTACCTCAAGCACGCGCGTAGCTTGGTGAAGCGTCAATCCAACATCACGCGACGCGGTTGTATCCGCCCATCTTAGGAGAGTTTGGCGCGAATATTTCTGGGGAACAACGACAACAAAAGAGCGATCGCAACAGCGATTGTCACGCATTTCTCATGCATCAAAAAAGATGAAGCCGTCTCATATAGGTTTGATTTTTTCAGCCCTTAGCATCAAGTGCAGGAATAAGAAAATGCCTTTAAATCAAAAATATTTAGTTTTGGCTACGGCTGCCTGTCTGTTTTTTCTTGCCAAAGTGCGATCGCATCCCGGCTTTGTCATTTAAATCAGATTATTGAGAAAAAACGTCAAAATAGGGGTTAAAGAGTTATGATTAACGTTTCTATGCTACAAGATGAACTGCAAAACTTCGTTTTAAACAGCGCTGATGTTCAAGGTGCAACTCTGGCAAGCCCTGATGGCTTAGTCTTAGCTTCTATCCTACCAGCTGGTATGGATGAAGAACGCACCGCCGCCATGGCTGCATCCATGCTATCACTGAGCGAACGCATTGGTGGTGAACTAGTTCGTGGTATTGTAGAGCGTATTGTCGTAGAGGGTGAAAAAGGCTATGGCGTATTGGTTAGTTGTGGCGCTGATGCAGTTTTATTGGTACTCGCTGGCGCCGAAGTTAACAATGAATTCTAATTAAATTTTGCGAACCCCTAAAAATGACTATGGGGGCGATCGCAAAATCACCCCCACCCTATTTTTCTACGATTATTTAGTAGCACCAGCCCTGTGAAATATTTATTCAGCGATATTAACCAAACTTGCAGCTTGTGAATTAGCTAATGTTGGCGCAGTAATAATAGTGGAATATAAACTAGATGGTTGTTGCTTGGCGACGATTGGTAGAAACTGGCGAGCATGGGCTGCAACTTCTACAGTCTTGACATCATAGGTTTGTGTTGCCAATTTAGGATACAAACCAATACCGATGATGGGAAGGAGCAAGCAAGCAGTGATAAACAATTCGCGGGGTTTGACATCGGGTACGATCGCATCCAGATGTAGCTGTGTACTCTGTTTGCCGTAGAATACTTGGCGCAACATCGACAGTAGATAAATTGGAGTCAAAATCACACCCACAGCAGAGAGCAGCACAACCACAACTTTGAAGCTGGAACTGTAAACATCACTAGTAGCAATACCAAGGAATACCATCAACTCCCCTACAAAGCCACTCATTCCGGGTAATGCGAGAGAAGCCATAGCACCGGCGGTAAACAAAGCAAAGGTTCTGGGCATTAATTTTGCTATACCACCCATTTGATCCATCATCAAAGTGTGAGTGCGCTCGTAGGTTACACCAGAGAGGAAGAACAAACTAGCAGCAATCAAACCGTGGGAAATCATTTGCAGTACAGCACCGCTCATACCAATTTCTGTATAGGAAGCGATACCAATCAGCACAAATCCCATGTGGGCGATCGAAGAGTAAGCTAAGCGACGCTTGAGATTAGTCTGAGCGAAGGCACAACAAGCACCGTAGATAATGTTGACTACACCCAAAACTGCTAAGACTGGGGCAAAGACAACATGAGCATCGGGCAACATTTCCATGTTGATGCGGATGAGCGCATAACCACCCATTTTTAACAACACACCAGCCAAAATCATCGAACCGGGTGCAGAAGCTTCGCCGTGAGCATCGGGCAACCAAGTGTGGAGAGGGAAAATTGGCAACTTGACGCCAAAGGCAATTAAAAAACCAGCATAAACGAGAAGTTCTAAGACTTGGGGATATTGCTTCATTCCCAGAGTTGCCATATCGAAGCTGACGGTGTCTCCGGAGAATGCCATTGCAAAAGCTGCTACCAGGATAAATATTGAAGCAAGGGCAGTGTAGAGAATGAACTTAGTAGCTGCATAACGGCGCTTTTGTCCTCCCCAGATGGAAATCAACAGGTACACAGGTACTAATTCGATTTCCCACATTAAGAAGAATAATAGTAAATCCTGGGCGACAAACACGCCGATCTGGGCGCTGTACAACACCAGCATCAAACCATAAAATAAACGCGGCTTGTTGGTCACTTTCCAAGCCGCGAAGATTGCGAGGGTGTTAATTAAGCCTGTTAGCAGTACCAGTGGCATTGACAAACCATCGACTGCGACTGACCAGTTCAAACCCAACTGTGGTATCCAGGGATATTTTTCTACTAGTTGGAATGCTGAACTTTGGAAATCGTACTGATGCCAAAAGGCATAAATCATTAAGGCAAAATCTGCTAGTGCTACTCCCAGACCATACCAGCGGGCGGTTTTGCCTTCTTTATCTGGGATGAGGGGGATGGCTAAGGCTGCCACCAAAGGCAAGAGAATTATGGTTGTTAACCAGGGAATTTGGGCAATCATCACTGACAATCGTTTTTCATTTTTGCTTTTAATTACATTATATTAAGCAGTTCATAGTTTTGTAAACGTTATTTATCCCTAGAAATTTAAATTTTCAGCATAGTTAGTAATAAATACTTATGAAGAATTGCCAAAATCCATTCTAGATGTAAAGTTTTGCTAAGTCAACAAAAAATGGTAGCTTACGCTACCGTTATAAATCTTAATATCAACTTTCTGAAGGAGAATATCATCTCGTAACGATGAATTTTCGCTATTTACACCAAACTATAGAGAAAACTAATCACTCATTTGTTAAACAATACGGTTGACAATAGTCCACACATCTCCATCGGAACGAACATGGGGAACTGAAATCGTTTTGAACCCAGTAATAAACGGTTTGTAGTATACCTGCCAGTAAAGCGGACTCAGCTCATCGGCACAAGCCTTGAGACTGCGTATTTCTGCTGCGAGTTCCGCAGCTAGCTGATTGATGCGCTCTGCGTGAACCTGGGCAACTTTTTTCGCCTCTTCTAGCTGCTCCTGTAGAGAAAGTTGTTTTGCTTGTGCTTGCCAATGCTGCAACTGGGCTTGTTTTTGCGCCAATTGATCTTCTAAGACAGCGATCGCATCATCTATCCCCTTCAATTCTGCAAACAATTGGGCATTTTCCCTAGCGTGGCGACGGTAAGCTTCAGCGATGGCTTGGGGTGAATCGTTCTCTGGAGGAGTCATTTTAACGCTAACAGAGTCACGTTCTTGGCGCAGAACCTCAATCTGAGAGCGAAGCGCTACAATTTCTGTTTGAATTTGCTCTATTGTCATTTGTCTTTTGTTGTTTGTTGTTTGTTATTTGTTGTTTGTTAGTTATTCCAACCAACCACCAACCACTAACTAATAACCAATGACCAATGACTAAACAAAGCTTCTTGCTCCTTGATTATCAACTTTAAGCGATCGCACTACAGGTGAAATTCCTTCAGATTGCCAAGCTGTTGCCATCGCTGTCGCCACAGCTTCAGAATGGGCTATATCCGTTAAAGCCAATAGGGTTGGGCCCGCACCACTAATCACCATACCGTAAGCACCAGCAGCAACAGCAGCTGCATTCACAGCATCGTATCCTTTAATCAATGCTTTTCGATAAGGTTGATGTAACTTATCTTGTAAAGCAGCTCTTAACCAATCTCCTCTACCAGTCTCCAAACCACGCAACAATAAACCCAGATGCGCCGCATTAAAAATCGCATCTGCGCGACTCACTTCTTTTGGCAGCACCCGCCGCGCCTCTTTTGTGGAAAGCTCAAAATCAGGAATTGCCACTATTGGTACTATCTCCTCATGCCAAGGAACCTCACAAATTTCCCAACCTGCATTACTAGTAGCAGCCAGACGACAACCCCCCACGAAAGCTGGGACAACATTATCCGGGTGTCCTTCCATTGCGATCGCCAACTCCATCACCTGCGACTGACTCAGAGGTTCACCTGCCAACACGTTAGCACCAACTAAACCACCGACAATTGCCGTCGCCGAACTACCCAAACCCCTTGCTAGTGGTACACCTAAGTTGATCTCAATTTGCACGGGTGGCTGAGTTTGCCCCAGGTATTCATATAACTTTACGAATGCCTGGTAGAGCATATTACTCTCATCAGTTTGAACTCGTTCAGCTTCCGCACCCGTGACGGTAATTATCACCTTTTCCTGAGTATGAGTTGTGAACTTGAACTCGTTGTACAGTGTTAAAGCTGCACCGATACAATCAAACCCCGGGCCTAAATTCGCAGTTGTAGCAGGAACAGTTACAGATACAGAATCAACAGCAAACATTGAAAAAAATAACTAATCAATCAACCAGCATCTCACGTAAATGATTGATTTGCTCATTAGTCATGCCATATAAATTGGTTATGGTCTAGTCACTATCTCTCCATCTCGTCCAAACTCACCGAATCAAAAGTGCGATCGCTAATAAATTTAGAAACCCGGTAACATTCTGTAAACCGGGTTTTAAATCAAAAAAAAAACTAAAATTGCTATTAAAAAATGTTAAATTCAAAATGGGCAAGCTAAATTTCTGCTAGCCCAAAAGAAAAGTAGCTGTAAATAAACAAGGACTGGTAATAACTCCAGTCCGGAAAAAAGCGGGCTAACCGCTATTAACTTGGTTAACCCGTGCAGCTTTGGGAACGCGCAGAGAAATAATTATTGCAATACCAACTTAACGTTGGCATTTTGCAAACCGCGCTGTTTTACTTCAGCCAGGGTCTTGTTAACAGCATACTTCTGGTTGATGGAGTTGATTAGTTCGGTCTGATTGTGCTTCTTAGCAACGCCCCACAGATCTGCGATGAGATCAAAAGAACCATCACTGTTGCGAGACCAACCGAGGTCATATTCGCCTTCCAATACTGCTACAATGTCAGAACGAACACGCTGGCCATTGTAACCACGAACATCAGCTTCGGTCTTTACGCTGATACCGAGGTCGCGCAGGGACTGCTTGAGGATTTCGGCATCAGTAATTTTGGTACGCAGAGTGCTAAAATGAGACATTTGGGTTTCCTCCAAAGAGAATAGAGAAAAAGGACAACGGTTTGGTTTTCACAGAAGCCGCGTTTAGCTTGACGCGGTTTTTTCGTAACTGCTAGCATCTGCTGCTAGCCTTTCCCCCCTGTCTTCACAAGGGAAAGCTTTTAAAACTCCATTCGCTGATATTCAGCAACGGAGGCTGCGGCGGGTCGCGCACGCTGTCTAGCCCAGTCTCTCAAAGCTGTTACCTGTTCTTGCATCGTACGAGACAGCGGCAATGTCGCTTTTATCGCAGCAATAATATCTAACTGGGTGAACTCTCGATCTTGGGCGAAAGCTTCGTACATCGCCGCCACGATCGCTTGTTCAATTTCAGCCCCAGAGAAGCCTTCTGACATCTTGGATAATTGTTCAAGGTCAAACCTAGAGATGTCATTACGGCGCTGATTCAAGTGGATCTTAAATATATCTTGCCGTTCTTCCGGAGTTGGCAGATCCACAAAGAAAATTTCGTCAAAACGACCTTTCCTCAGAAATTCCCCTGGCAATCTCTCTACTCGGTTGGCAGTTGCCATTACAAATACTGGGGACTTTTTCTCTTGCATCCAGGTGAGGAAAGAGCCAAATATCCTGCTAGAAGTACCACCATCAGAATCAGAAGAACCCGTACTACCAGCAAAGGATTTGTCTAATTCATCGATAAATAGAATGGCAGGAGAGATAGATTCAGCAGTTTTCAGAGCATTCCGCAAATTCGCTTCCGAACGTCCTACCATCGAGCCATCATAAACCCGTCCCATATCTAAGCGCAGCAGTGGCAAACCCCACAGTCGAGAGGTGGTTTTGGCAATCAAAGACTTACCACAACCTGGAACCCCCAAGATCAACATACCCTTTGGCTGGGGTAGACCATATTCCCGTGCTCTTTCTGTAAAAGCGTTAGAGCGCTGCTTCAACCATTTCTTCAATTCTTCTAAGCCGCCAACTGCGTCAATGGTTGCATCTTCCTCTATATACTCTAATATACCATTGCGCCGAATTAGCTGTTTCTTCTCTGATAAAACTATATCTACTTCTTCTTCCGTCAAACGCCCAGTCGTGACTTGCGCTTTTCTGTATACTTTCTCAGCCTCGTCTTTAGTTAATCCTAAAGCTGCTCTGAGAAGTTTTTCTCGTGCTTCTGTTGTCAACCTTCGTCCACGATTGTGCTCTAGATGGTGAGTCAAAACTTTATTTAACTCACCCATATCTGGAAGTGCAAAGTCAAGAACAACAACTTCTTTTTCCAGTTCGATTGGCACTTGCTGCATCGGCGACATCAAAAGAATAGTCTTTTGGCTGCCTTTGAAGCTAGCTATCGCATCACGTAAAGATCTTGTTGTCGCAGGCGCATCAATAAACGGATGTAAATCTTTAAGAATAAATATACCTGGTTCTCTGTGCCGGATAATCCAATCAATCGCCGCTTCCGGTGAAACTGTATTGTGCTGGCTTACATTCCGGGGTTGACCATACTCTACGATGCCGTGAGTTACCGTCCAAACGTATACTCGCCTTTGTGGCTTTGACGATTGGGCGATTGTAGAAATTGCCTGCTCAGCCCGCTCTTCCTCGGAGGTCACAAGGTAGATTAAAGGGTATTGAGCTTGAATGAGGATGTTGAGCTCTTCTTTCATACATCGACCTACTTGAGACCTTTTTTACAGACACTCCAGACATCGCTGTTGGTAAAGATGGCGGAATTATGAATGCATAAATATAAATGTTTATGTCTTCGTAATTCCGAAATTTAGCAAGGAACTAATTCTTCCTCACCTTTGGGATGGGCTTGCTCTGTTTCCATCTCTTCCACTGGCAGATGCTCTTGACCAATGATTCCCGGTTGTTTGCCCAAGGCAACCAATTCCCCGTCCTTTACAACTAGTGAACTTTCACAATTTGGACAGGTGTAAACTCTGTGAGTTTTGCCATAGGTAGACACTTCATCTACCATTTCTGAGTTTGCCAGGTAGAAAACGAGAGCGCGTTCGGCAAGCTCTGACATAGGTTCAGAATCGACTGCTGAACGTATCTTCAGTTTTTTGTGCAGTTCTGGCGATAAATACAAAGTAACCTTTTGCTTATTAGCTTGCATAACTCTGTTAACGGTCTTACCCGGGTATGTTTCTTACGATATCGACTCCTGTTTTGGTTGTCAAGACAGTAAAACGTTTTGACGGCATTTTTGCAACAATTATTTACAAATGGTTGGTGGGTAGTGGTTAGTGGTTAGTAGTTAGTGGGCACTCTTGCAATGGGCAAGGCGCATGGGGCAAAGGAACTGGAGAAGTAAAAAGTAAAAAGGTAAAAGAAAAAATTCTTTCTTTTTACTTTTAGCTTTTAACCCTTCGCTGCGCCCCTTGGGCATGCTTTTGACTTATTTT
>NZ_JACAEU010000014.1:0-96225 GCF_013388695.1 Fischerella sp. | reverse complement strand
CCACTAACCACTAACCACTAACCACTAACCACTAACCACTAACCACTAACCACCAACCACCAACCACCAACCACCACATTAGTTAGTCATTTCATTACTTGTTACTCACCTTAATTGGTGTGAGGGCTACGCCTTTATAGTAATGCCCCAAAATTTGCAGGTGATTTGCTCCCTGTAGAGCTAAATTGTAGGCTCCCCATTGACTCATGCCGATCGCATGACCGAAACCTAGTCCTTGCAGTAAAAAACCACCATTGCCGTTGGAGACGTTAAAGCGAGTGCTTCTTAGCTTCAAGGCAGTCCGCACTTCTTCACCTCGCAGCACCTTTTCACCCTTGTCGCCGACTATTTTTAAAGCTTTGACGCTGTTGAAAGGCGATCGCTTCTCTACAATCATCTGCTTGGGATTGCCAATTTCTGGAAATTTGGTGCTAATTTCCGTTGGAGAAAAGGTTCTTGCCCAATAGCACTCGCGGATATTTTGGTCGAAGTCGGGAACCGCACGCAAGTAATCTTCTTTGCTTCCCCAGACATCTTCGACGTTTTCAGTGTGTCCGCCGGAACAAGCATGGAACACAGAGAGAATCAGCTGATTTTTGTAAGTGAGTACCTGTCCCGCAGTAGTATCTACAGCTGCATAGGTAGTGCTAGTTTCACTGAGTACGCCTTTGTAAATCTGCCAGCGATCTGGAGTATCACCCAAGTCGTAAATAGGGTTATTGCGCTGTCTTTGACGCTCGTAAAGAGCATAAGTACGGGCAGCGATCGCTTGAGCTTTGAGGGCTTCTAGAGGCCAGCGGGTGTCCATTTCGCCACCGATAACGCTGTAGAGATATTCTTCCAAATCCACCCAGTTAACAGCAGTTAGGCCTTTTTCTGTGGGAACAACTAAAGTTCTGCCTCGATACCAGCGATCGCCAATATAAACAAATCCCTTACCTGTCGGTTCAATCCAAAATAAAGCAGAACGCCACTTATCCAAAGCAACTCCGCCAGAAACCGGTTGAGCATAATACGCATTCATCGCCGGTAATTGTCCCAGAGTACGGCCACTACTATCTTTGACAACCGCAGTTGTGGAACTACCCACTTTCACCTGATTGACATCCCGCTCAATTGCTACGCGCAGGATTACAGATGCTTGTGCAGGTAAGCACAATGCAATCCACAAAAGCATACCAAACCACCAATGGCGTCCTTTAATCTGGGAAAACAAAGAGGCTAAGAACAGTTGAAATTTCATGCCGCTGATCATCTAGTTACACTTGTATATATGTCTGACGCTCTTTTATAGAGGTTTCCTTCCCGGTGATAACAAATTATCCCCAATCAATATAAACTATTCCGGACTGGCAACAAATTTTTGTTGTTTGTTGGTGGTGAGCCAGTTACGAATAAATGCGGCTTCTCTTCAACGTCCTCTACACACCTGAAAGTAGTGAAAATAACGCTAAATGAGCAGTAGAGACTTCATTCATCTCGCACCAGCACATACAAATTTCTCTGATTACCACGCACAAGGCGGAGATTGTCATCCAGATAGGTAATGTCTACCCAGCCACTAAATGAAAGTGTTGATTCGAGAGAAGACTGATTATCGACTCTAGCCCTTTGGTGGTGCAACCTTCAACTTCCAAGACTTACACCTTGACAGGGGCAATTATCGACTCCTAAAGCCTCGCGAAAGGCGGAGTGACTCAAATCGTTAGTTGCACTTTTGACGGACGTTTCTAGAAAATCTCTGATGCAGGGCAGATTTATTGCTCATTACTCTGTTTTGCAGTGATTTAATTTTGTTGAGGCTGTTGAATGGAGAATTTTACCTCAATTTAGTTTGTTTGCAAATTAGCAAACAGATGAGATTGTAGGTAATGAATGAAACGCCCTATCATCACTTGGTTATTAACTTTGCAAGTAATACTTATTAATTTAGAAGCTGAAAAGCTCATTGAGAAAGGACACTTACAAATATAAACTTTAATATTGATGAGTAGCTTAGTATATTACAGTACTTCAACGAGTTGGCAAACTAGAAGATAAACACAAAAGCGCGATCGCCATTTCCATTCCAACAACTCTGCTATTAAAACCGGGGATCGCTATCGATAAATTCTTCCGGATGCATTCATTAGTATGACGGATAAAGAAATGGTAGATGCACCCGAGTTTTTTGTAGCCTTCAGCCTCTGGCTGGGGGCTTTATTATAACATGTTCCAAATTAGTAAAACTTCTTCCCTTTTAGGTATTGAAAAATTTCTGTAACTAGTCAATTTTTCCTGATACTGTTATCACCATGATGGATACATAAATGGTAGATGCACCCTAATTGCTGCCCTCAGTCTTGAACTGAGGGTTTTTATTAAGTAATTAAAAATTCTAAATTCAAAATCATTTGATAATTAATTACCGCCAGAGTGCTGGTATCAAGCTTGGAGCTATAAAAAATACATAACCAATAAAGGCAAATAATAAAGTAGTTAAAACAGTAAAAATGTAGCCAATACACATCAGTAAACCATCTGATTCTATTGTTGCTACTGCTAACAGTAAAATACCTATAGTAGGAATGGGATTTGTAAGCGGAACTGGTGATATTAGCAACACAGCCAGCCAGGAAATACAAAGCCCATTAAGACGCCAAACCCAGCCATGGTCAGCTATTTTAGACAATCGAGGACGAGCAATTTTTTCTAAAATTCTGGTAACACGTTGCAGATTTTGCAATAGTATCTGTGCAAAGTAACGAGGAAATTTATACTTAGCGATTTTGTGAGGGAGCCAAGGCGATCGCCTTCCTAAAATCATCTGCACTGATAATATCAAGCAAGCACCACCAAATGGGCCTGTTAATCCTGGTGGCATGGGAAACAAAAATGGCAAAACTAATAGTGCAATCACCAAGCTAAAACCTCGTTCAGAGGTTTCTGCTAGAACATCTCCAAGTGACAAAGGCTGTTCGGCTAAACGTTGCAAAAGTATCTTGATATCTTGAGAAAATTTCAAATGCATTTGCCCTGAAGTGATGTGATTTTTCACAATATTTAGTTTTACTAACTAAAATAAATTTAATTAGTTATATATACAAATGCATCTATGATATTTCCTAAAATATCAAATTTTCATCTATCGTAGGCAGAATTTAAGTTATGATTAAAAACTAGAAAATAGTGGCTAGTATGTTATGTTGGAAACAAAGATAACGTTGAAATTAAGCAAAAAGCTTATTTTTTGAGCGTTTTACCTTCTGCCTTGTTGTAATAGATACTAGCGTTATGAAATAAGTTTATAGGTATCTAAATTAAAATTAATCTCTAGGAATAAAAACTTTTCCTCCTCGTCGTGGTGGTTATGCTCCTGTGAATTGGGCTATCCTACATACTTCTTTCATTACGATCGCTCGTTTTTTTGGTTTCCGTACTATTCCCCAAGCTCAACGTGCTTTGTCTAATCAACTCGATCTACTTTTTTCTCTCTTTGTATGAAACCACCCTGCTATACGGAACCGGCCCAGGAGGCTCATTCTATGGCAATTAGACCAGGAAAATAATTAGGACGGGCGGTATGAGAGTGAGACTAATAACTTTTCAATCTCACCCCTTCCCTATACTTTAAATCTAATTGTAGTTTCTAAGAGGTCTTTGCCTTTGGCTGTCTCATCCCTTCTCTATGAGGGTTTAACTCTTCGCCCAGTAATTGTCATAGAAGTGTGGGTGGGCGATCGCTATTCTATTCAGATTGGTATAAATCAGGCAAAATTTTTGTGTCTTTTGCAGCACAAACCGAAGGGGAAACTATATACCTAATAGTTGCGATGGTCAAAGACTGCTCCTTCGGAGCATCGCACTGGGAATATTAAAAATATAAAAACTAAAGACACTAATGAATGGTAGGGTGCGTTACGCTGTCGCGTTAACACACCCTACATCTTATCTAATTGATTAAACGGAAGTTACCGCTTTAATTGAGAAAAGAGCGAGCGTTTGGATTGCATTAATTTTCTTGTATGAAAGTAGAAAAGCTAGCCCAGCCAAACCGAGAAGAAAGGTATTAAAATTTAAACCACCTTGAACAAATGCAGACTCAGTTTCAGATAAGTCTGCAAGATAGTTTTGCTCCAAAGAAATGTCAGAAATTGTAATTCTAGCCATGATATTATCGCTCACTCCTCTTGATTGATTTGTACTTTTTAGTTGTTGTTGAAGTTTTAGACATCAATATGATGGTTGCAGCCGCAGCCAAGGTATAACCTTTTTTTGAATAAGCAAGAGCTAACCTACGGCAGAAATTTGCTGAACATAAATATTAAATCTCTAATTCAACATAGATTCACCGTCTTATTTCGCCCGCAAAGTCACTTACATAAACTTTGCTTTGTGGCAAATGCTATTCGCTAAAACTTTTGGATGGCGAAATTACCCTGATAAATTTAGTCTATATTTTGGATGTAGGCTTTAACTCGCTTCACCCTCACCCTTTAGTATAGTTGAAATTAACTAGTGTGTTGGTAAAATTTTATTAAAGCCATGCGTAATTACTTAAGCGATATTACGTAAATAAAAAGTGCTATTAAACACGCAGTAGGATAGTGATGCCATTAAAACAGGTGCTTGGAGTTCATGAAGGCGCGAACTTGACTATTCACAGTTGCTATACAAGCTACTTTGATTGAACCACCATAAATTTTTTTAAGTGGGTAAATGGGAATAAAAGCAGCTATGTTAATAACTGAAATTACGAATTTGCTTTGCGCTGACGCTTCGCAATCAGCAAAAAACAACCAGACAAGAGGGAACCCGAGATAGTTAAAGGTTCAGGAACTGCAACTTCAGCTTGATTGCGTTTAAATTCAACCAACCTCACGTTTGTATCCTGCTCAAAATCGCGTTTTAAAGAACCCTGCACAATCAGATCGGCACTTTCTTGATTGCTACCAAAGTCAGTCTCTTGATTGAGAGGCTCTAAACTAATGTTGCTACTTCCCAGATAATCAAGCACATCTTGATTTTTGCTGTCTACTTTACCAGTAGCTAAGAAGAAATCTAGTACTTCCTCTGTTTCTGGATTCACTAAAGCTAAAAGTATATCTCCACTAGCTGCGGCATTTTCCGTAATTGGATCGTCCACACTAGCATACAGGTTTAAGTTGGTAATAAAATCAAAACTAAAGGATGTACCAGCATTCACAAAGAAATCACCAACGACTGTAGCTTCACTGTTTGCTCGTCCAGAGTTATTTTTACCAAAACCTGTCACCATACTAGAAGATGTATTGTATGCCGCAGGCGAAGCTAATGAAGATAATAAAGGTGCAATTTCTTCCTCCAATCCCAAATCTATGTCTGCTGGTGGTTCCATAGGAAGTTGGTTAATATTCATATCTGTGTCAGATGAAGTATCTGCTGGCAACAGGGGATTGCTGAGAAAAGAAGCTTGTGCTTGGGCGATCGCTATTGCCGATCCATCATCACCACTAGCAACTGTATTAGTATTAGTTTTCGTATCAGTTCCGGTGCTAATTGGATTTTGACTAAATTCATTTAAAATCACGAAACTGTCAGACAAAGCTATAGTTGCAGCCTGACTCGGTGAATTTGCTAATAGAGAACTGGCGATCGCTGATGTAGCGATCAGCAAAAAGCGTTTGACTAATTTCATCTGCTGATTCATAATACTTCCTGTTATTTGACGACATTGACGTTGTACATCCTCAGGCTTGTAACATTAGCTGTGATAGCCGGATGATGGCAAAATTAGGCAATTTGCAGCATCTACCTCGATAAATCTTCAAGCCGCTCTTAACTCTACCACGTTAAAAAAAGTTGATTACTGTCTTTGCACCCAAAAGACAGCAATAACCTGATGCAGTTTCAGTTTGTAGTGATACAACTCAACATCGTAGGATATTACCTACGTAATCATACTAGGAAGCGCTAGGAGAGAAATACCAGGTTTTTGTGAAATTTGTGTAAAATATTTTGCTTTTTTATGAAAATATTCTTAGTTTCTCATGAAGATACTGTAAATTTCCTCGGCAGAGAAAACACTCAGACCGGAAATCGATTAGGCTGTATGGAACAGTACAACGATCAAAAGAAACAGACATTTTTTCTTTGAAGGAGATAAAACCTACGACTTTTTTATGTAAGGATTTCTACTGATGCAAGAATCTACAAGAATTTTTGAGTTGCTTCAAGTGGATTTATGGCTCTAATTAGAGAGATGATTCCTGCTTATATAAAGCGATTTAGGAATAAAGCTGTAATAAATTCACTTACAATTCATCTTTTCTGCCCAATTTTGGTTGGTAATTTTAACAAATTGAGTTTGATAATTCAAAAAAAATATGAGGAGTTTAGCGACAAAGAGACCATCTTGAAAAAAGAATCTTAACAACATGTAAATAAAAATACCATTTATTTGATGTATATTAACACACTATGGGTGAAAACAAATTTTCTTGAACAATGTTTGCAAAATAACGGATACAAAGTTGGTAACAATTTGTAAATAAAAAACAAATTAAGTCCACTTACTACAGTTGACGCCAACTGGTGACAAATATGCCAAACCATTCCAGTAAAGACAATGCTCTTGAGAGCTATGACACAAAAAAGAGTAAATTTTTAACGCCATTTCAACGGAAACTTTTGCTCAAGAATTTGCAAACTGATTTGCAACCAGAATACCGACGCAGATTAGAAATCATGTTGTTGGCAGATATGGGTAAAACCCAGACTCAAATCTGCCAAATTTTAGGTTGTTCGCAGGAGATGGCGCGGTATTGGATTGCTATGGTACAAGCAGGCCTAGCACATAAATGGAATGAGCGACTAAAAGGTAGACCGAAAACCGTTAACAAGCAATATCTTGAAAGATTGCAAGAACTAGTAACACATAGTCCGCGTGAATATGGCTATGCCTTTGCCAATTGGACAGCCCAATGGTTAAGCAAACACCTAGCTTTAGAACTAGGGATTGAAATCAGCGATCGCCACATCAACCGCCTACTCAAACAGAAGGGGCTTTCTACAAAACAAAAACACCAACAAGATAAAGAAACTGCCCAATTCAAAAACAATGGGATTAAGATTTGCGATTTGCAATCCAGTTGTGAGTTGCGGGTTGATTGGTCGTTCGACTTGATGAAAATCAGCAACTAAATCTACTTGCGAGGTACGAAAATGCCATCAGTATTTGACCAGCAACAGCTAGGTCAAAGACTCACCGAGATTTTAGGTGAAAAGCTTGCCAATCAAGAACTGCAAAGCTGTATAAAAGCAACAGAAATATTAAAGCCACCAGTAGCAAAGCTGTTTTGGCAAGCAACATCGGGTAAATCCGGAATTTATCTAGTGTTGGTGGGTAAAGTGCGGCTATTAGATAGCTCGAACAACTTAATTACTACCCTCAATGCTGGAGCATCATTTGGTGAGATGACTTTGTTTGCACAACAAGAATGGCTACCATATGCTGCTAGGGCTTCTGCCAACTTGCAACTTGCTTATCTGCCAGATGAAGTGTTGCATACTTTGATGGACAAGTATCCTCCTATTGGCGATCGCCTCAGAAAAAAAGCAGAAATTTGGGATTTAATGCTCGCTTTGTTACCTCAGCAACAAGACAAAAGCACTACCTCTTGTGAAGAGATACTCAAAGCTTTATCTTTGTTTAGGCGGCATAGTTTGGAATTGGGCAGTCTCTATGCCACACTCCGCCAAGATAGCAAACTGTGGCTGCTGCATCGGGGAGAATTACAGAGTCCTGATGGTAGCCGTTTAACTCCTGGCAATCTCTGCGAAATTTCTCGCCAGGGTGATTGGCAAGTAACACAACCGACAACAATTGCCTACACACTCTCCCATGCAGATTGGGAAACTGCACTGCAATCTTGGCCTGATTTAGCCCAGTTGATTAATTCAGAACCAACTTCAGCCACCACAGAAGCACCTACCAACGGCAGAACAGTCATTCCCTTTCCCCAACCAGAACCCTCACCAGCACCAAAGTCAAAAAAACGCAGATCTTATTTTCCCAATCCCCAAGTAAAAATCGGGCAAGTTTGGGGACACATCACTCAGCGCTATCCCTTCTATGCTCAACAAAGCGCCTCAGACTGTGGTGCCGCTTGCTTGGTGATGATTAGTCGTTATTGGGGCAAGCGATTTAGTATTAGTCTGTTGCGGGATTTAGCTAATACTAACCGCAGTGGTGCTTCCATCAAGGGTTTAGTTGCAGCCGCAGAAAGTATTGGCTTTTCTACCCGGCCTGTGAAAGCTAGTCTGGAAAAATTGGCAGAACAACCCTTACCTGCAATTGCTCATTGGGAAGGTAAGCATTACATCGTCGTCTACGAAATTACGAAAAAGCGAGTCATTATCTGCGATCCAGCCATTGGACAACGCAGCCTCACTCACAAACAATTCAATGCTGGTTGGACTGGTTATGCATTGTTATTGCAACCAACCGCTGGGTTAAAAGAAACCCCAGAAGCAACTCAACCATTCTGGCAGTTTTTTGATTTAATCAAACCCCATACTCAAGTGTTGCTAGAGGTAGTGGTTGCTTCTGTCTTGATTCAGTTATTTGGGTTGGTAACGCCACTATTCACTCAACTACTGTTAGATCGAGTCGTTGTCCAAGGTAGCACCCTGACTTTAAACGCTGTCGGTTTGGGGTTAATCATTTTTGGTTTGTTCCGTGTCGCCATGAGTGGACTGCGGCAATATTTACTCGATCACACAGCCAACCGTATAGGCGTCGCCTTGATGGTAGGTTTTATTAAACACACCTTTCGTTTACCTTTGGCATTTTTTGAGTCTCGTTACGTTGGTGATATTGTGTCTCGCGTCCAAGAAAACCAGAAAATTCAGCGCTTCCTCGCAGGGGAAGCACTGTCAACCACTCTGGATTTAGTGACGGTATTTATTTATATCGGCTTGATGTTTTGGTACAGTTGGCAGCTAGCATTACTAGTGCTATTAGTTGTGCCACCATTTGTGTTACTGGCGGCGATCGCCACACCTTTTTTACGCTTAATATCCAGAGAAATTTTTAATACCCTAGCTAAAGAAAGTAGCTATCTGATCGAATCACTTACAGGTATCCGGACAATCCGCTCAATGGCAATTGAGCAGACAGTCCGCTGGCGTTGGGAGGAATTACTCAATCAAGCGGTGAAAAAAAATTTTTCCGGGCAAGTGATCGGTGTACGATTGCAGGTTTTCAGTACTACCATCGAAACCTTAGCAACTACAGTTTTACTTTGGTTTGGTGCATGGCAGGTAATTCAAAACCAATTAACGATCGGACAATTAGTTGCTTTTAATATGTTGTTGGGTCAGGTGATTCGGCCTTTCCAACGGCTGGTAGTACTGTGGAATGAACTACAAGAAATCGTGATTTCTACCGAACGGATCAACGATGTTCTGCAAGCTGAACCAGAAGAAGACTTACAGACCTCGCCCAAGCAATTTATCCCCAAGCTGCACGGTAGTATTCGCTTTGTTGCAGTTACATTCCGCTATCACCCCGAAAGTGACCGTAACGTATTAGAAAATCTTAGTTTTGAAATCAAGCCCGAACAAACAGTCGCCGTCGTTGGACGTAGTGGATCTGGTAAAACTACTCTTTCAAAACTCCTTTTAGGTTTATACCCACCGACAGATGGCAAAATCTTGATTGATGGTCAAGATGTTACAACTCTCTCTTTGCGATCGCTGCGCCAACAAATTGGAGTTGTTGACCAAGACACCTTTTTATTTGGTGGCACAATTCGCGAAAACCTCAGCATCGCTCATCCCCAAGCCACTCTAGAAGAAATTACCCAAGCTGCAACCATCGCTGGTGCAGATGAATTCATCCGCCAACTACCAATGGGTTACGAAACCCAAATTGGTGAAGGTGGTGGTTTGCTCTCTGGTGGACAACGCCAACGCTTGGCGATCGCTAGAGCTTTGGTTGGTAATCCCCGCTTATTAATTTTTGACGAAGCCACCAGTCATTTAGATTCGGAATCGGAGCGGATTATTCAAAACAATCTCAAAACGATTCTCACAGGGCGCACAAGTATCATTATTGCCCATCGTCTTTCGACGATTCGCAATGCGGATTTAATTCTGGTTTTGGATCGCGGTGTGTTGATTGAAAGTGGCAATCATGATGAATTAATCAAAGCCAAAGGACATTACTTTTACCTCAACCAGCAGCAACTCGCCCAAGTTGGTTGAAATGCACATTTTTCTCCGTCTCTCTCTGACTTCCAGTAGAACCAAGACACACAATCAACCTGAACGGTGGTACGGAACTATGGCTAACTTATCCAACAACTTATCATCTGTACTGAAAAAAAACGACACAGATGACCGTCGCAAATATACATACCCTGAAGACGTTGGTAATTTTAACGAGTCCAATCATCAAAGAAGATTGGCAGATACTGAGGGAAACGATTGGTTTTACGGCACAGAAGAACTGCTAGATGCTTTACCTAAGCGCTGGACACGCTCCTCGCTGTATTTTCTAGTCAGTTTTGCTGTGGTCACTTTACCTTGGGCAATGCTTTCTCAAGTAGATGAGACAGGAAGTGCCAGAGGACGGATAGAACCAATAGGCAAACTACAAAAATTAGATAGTCAAGTCAGTGGTAGTGTTATTTCTGTTAAGACCAAGGAAGGAGATACCGTTAAAGCAGGACAAATTTTAGTTGAGTTGGAATCAGATGTCCTGCGAACCGATTTACAGCAAGCCCACACTAAGCTTGAAGGATACCAAAATCGGTTGGCACAGTTGGAGTTGCTCAAAAACCAAATCATCTTAACAACTAGTGTTCAAGAGCAACAAAACAAATCCCAAGAATTAGAAAAACTTGCTCAAGTAAATCAAGCGCAGCAAAACTTAGATGCAAAAGAGAGTACTTATAACTTACAAAAATTAGAAAAACTAGCTTTAGTCGATCAAGCAAAGCAGGATATTAACACTACGCAGGCTGTTCATCAATTAGCTCAAAGTCGTTTAGAGCGAGATGCAGTCGAAGTTGAACGCTACCGGCAATTGCAAAACCAAGGCGTTGTTCCGCGAGTCAAAGTTGTAGAAATAGAAAAGACAGCCCAAGAAAGTCAAGAATTACAAGAAAAAGCAGAATCTGATGCAAAACAAGCCGAATTACGTTTAAAAGAAGAAACTAGCCGTTATCAAACAATTATTAACCAGGCAAAGGCAGAGATTGAGCAAGCAAAACTCCGTCTGCAAGAACAGCGTAACAGCTATAAAGGTGTAGTGGAAGCAGGTAAATTAGCTGTTCTGAAAAATCAGCAACAACTCAAAGATGTGCAAACACAAATTACCGAATTGCGATCGCTAATGGCTCAAAACAAGAGCCAGATTTTAGCATTAAAAATTCAGTTACAGCAACGCATTGTGAGAGCGCCAGTTGATGGTGTAATTTATGATTTGCCGATTGAAAAACCAGGTGCTGTAGTTCAAGTTGGTCAAGGAATTGCTCAGATTGCACCCAAGAATTCCGGTTATATCCTCAAGGCACAAATGCCCAGCCAACAGAGCGGTTTCTTGAAGGTGGGTATGCCTGTGAAAATTAAATTTGATGCCTATC
Organism: Fischerella sp.; assembly: GCF_013388695.1. Classification (NCBI taxonomy): domain Bacteria; kingdom Bacillati; phylum Cyanobacteriota; class Cyanophyceae; order Nostocales; family Hapalosiphonaceae; genus Fischerella; species Fischerella sp. Next base: position 84,616 of record NZ_JACAEU010000014.1, on the reverse strand, counting down.
CTTTCCAAGATTATGGAGTTGTTCAAGGGCGCGTGCATTGGATTTCACCAGACTCAAAAGTGGTTGAAACTTCTCAAGGTAATGTCGAAATGTTTGAGGTAGAAGTTGCTTTAGATAAGCCTTATATCCAAGCTGGAAATAAACGTATCATCATCACACCTGGTCAAACAGCGACTGCCGAGGTAATTGTCCGCCAGCGTCGTGTAATTGATTTTATGTTAGATCCGTTCAAGAAACTGGAAAAAGGTGGTTTGGAGTTGTAGTTATTTAGAGATGGTCAGTTGTTAGTAATTAACAATCAGTTGATATTATTAGCTATTAGTTAGTTAAGAACTATTAACTGCCAACTAACAACAGACCATATCCACAGTTCGTAATTGTAATAATTTCACCATGTCAAAAGAGTTGAATATTTCCAGTGTAGATATTTTGCAGCAAATTAAACTCTCGTGCCAAATTCCAAATTTAGTGCAAGCGATCGCGAATCGCAAGATTGTCGCTGATGCTGCAACCAAAGCAGGGATAAAAGTTGAGCTAACAGAACTACAAAAGGCAGCAGATAGTCTGCGCTTGGCTAATAACCTGCTTAAAGCTGAAGACACTTGGGCATGGTTAGCAAAACATCATCTTTCTGTAGAAGAATTTGAATTATTAGCTGAAACTAATTTGCTTTCTGCTAAACTGGCTAATCATTTATTTGCTGACAAAGTTGAGCCGTTCTTTTATGAAAATCAACTCAATTATGTCGCTGCGGCTATCTATGAAGTTGTCTTAGATGACGAAGACTTGGCTTTAGAACTGTTTTATAGTCTTAAAGAAGGCGAAATAAGTTTTGCAGAAATTGCTCGCCAATATATTCAAAATCCAGAATTACGCCGTGCTGGTGGATATCGTGGTGTGCAAACTCGAAGCGAATTAAAGCCAGAAATTGCAGCTGCTGTTTTTGCTTGCAATCCACCGGGAGCAATCATGCCTATTGTTACTCCTAAAGGAGTTCATTTAATCTGGGTGGAAGAAATCATTCAACCTCAATTAAACGAGTTAATGCGAGTTAAGGTTATGAGTGATTTATTTGCTGATTGGTTACAACAACAAATTTCTACATGGAAAATTAATGTGGATTTAGAATCACAAAGTAATTCTTTATTAACAAATGAATTGCTGAAGCAAGCTTAAGTTCACATTTTATACCAATTGCAGCAGTTCAGAGGCAGCAAAATAGCCTCTGGCTCTTATAGAGAATGGTGAAAGATATTAGTGATAGAAATAACTACTGTCAACTGTGAAATTTGTTTCGAGAACAAATAGGTTGTGTTGCAGAAACTTCAAGTATTCGCAACACAACCTATTTTTCCGCTACAATCATAGGGTTAATTCGATTATTACGTTGTGTTTTGGTCTGTAGTTGTAGAACAAACTATCATTGTTCTACAACTACAACAGCGTGACTTTAGAGATTAAACTTTGCCAATTCCATCTACAGCATATTTGAAAATATCTACAATGCTCCAGATTTTCTGGCTAGCGATTTCTTTTCCGAAACCAGCAAAACCAGCAAGGAGTGCGTTAAATTCGCCGGTACCACCCACAACAGCAGCAGTATCAGCTTCAGAAATTTCGGTAATTTGTTCTACAGAGATATCAGAGATTGTGATTCTAGACATGGATTAATTCCTCTTGAGTTAAGATTAGTTGGTTTGTTTGGTTCAGCTTTTGTTCGCTTCATCCATGTCTTTATTTTGCTGTTTTCAAAACGCAGAATCAAGGGTTATTTGTGAAGGGTTTAGACATAACTACTGGAATTATGTCTCAAAGTTTTATCTAAGTAGATGAGTTTATTTATCAGAGAAAAACTAATCGTGTTTATGAAGTAAATATTAAGTACGAAGATAAAAAAATCTTCTATCCAAAAGTTTGTAGTCTGCATTTTTTCAGTGGATAATTCCGTGAAAAATGTCTCAACATCAACATTATTGAGGTCAGAAATTACAATTCTGGTCATGCAGCCACCTACTAAAAAATTTGAAGTAGATGTAAAGCAATGATTGCAAAGTTACATAAGATGAATTTAAAGAGTATTTATCCTTTTTTCATAGTTTATGACTCGATGTGGCGAGTCAAGTTTTTGTGAATAGTTTTACAGACTTAATTACAGGAATTTTGTCTGGAGAAGTTTATTTCAACATGACGAGAACTGGCTCACCATTCGAGTGAGAAAGCCAGAGTCTCTTAATTCTCGTTATCAGGTTCAACCTGGTAACGGAGTTAAGTGGAAGAAACTATGGGAAAAATTAAGTTTTGGAATCGACCACAGATGCACACAGATAATTTATCCATGTGCATCTGTGTGTATCTATTTACCCTCCGGCGTTATTTCCAGTTGCTTAAAACTGCTTCACCCTGCCGATAAATTTCGCCAGCATAATCAGTCCAAGTCCCTTGTCCCCAGTAGCGGAAACAGCTTGTTTGCAACAACAAGTTATATAGCAAAGCTTCCTGGTAGTCAGGACGCTGTGTTACTGAGGGGTCTTGTTGTACCAACGCATCGTATTTTTCGTGAAACATCACGCTGAGTTTTTTCATTGGGTCTAAGACATTTTCATAGCCTTCCACCCAACTTAAATTATTTGTCCAAGAAGCACCATCCATATGGAATTGGTGGTCAGTTGCTCTTAATTCTGCGATCGCCTTTTCTACAGCTTCCGGCGTAGCATCACCTGGTTCGACTCGCTGCCAAATTTTGTATTGATTAACGGCTTGACAAGTTGGATAATCTCCGGGATTAACACCAGCAGCCTCAATAAGTTCTAAATATTCTGTACCGTTGAGTGCAACCACACCCCCATAATTGTTATCTGCATCGCGGATTTCGTGATATACCCTAAATAAATCGCGGGGATATTCATTCATCATCACGCCGCCATTTTCACCATCGGCAATTTGCGTTACCAAAGAGGGAACCATCATATTTCCAATTTGCTGCTTACCTCTGCCTTTAGCCTCAAAATAAGGTTGCATCTGGGCTACTAATTTTGTATCCGAACCTTGAGTTTTAATTAACACTGTAATGCTGATAGTTTCCCCCTGAGAATTACGGGCAACTAAACGATTGGGAATATATTTATCTTCGTGGCGTAACCCAGAACCATCCAGGCGTTCCAGCGAATGCTCTTGTACCATTAGCCACCGATACCCGCATTCTTTTAGCGCTTTGATGTATTCAAACAAGGTATCTGGGTGATTGGGTAAGTGCATTTCTGGAGGAGAAAAGCCCTTTACACGCTTGAGGGCGTCGTAACCAAAAATTGCTGCAAAATAGTGTTGCCACGCTTGTATGTGCAGTTTAATGTCAGGAATGGGAGTAGAAGGAACTACCGCATGACTCCACATTGTTCCCAGCCATTCTACATAAGGCTGATATTGAGGATCGCAGGTGATGCGCTTGAGATTGTTGAAGATGTCATCGCGTCCCATTTGGCGCAACCCCCACAGCAAATTGCCCGAATAGTCAAGCATTATCCGAGGGTTGCAGCCTTGGGAAATCAACTGAGGAATGAATTCTCCCATGCGACTGTAGCACCAGGCAAAGACTTCCGCATTGTGGTTATCTCCCTCATGGGGATGTTCAAACATATACTGGAGATTGCTAATCAGTTGGCTATTTGCACCTGCGGGGATAGTGGGTTGATGCATGTGTAGGGCGCACGCAAACCCCGCCGTGATGTTTTCCAAGCAGAGATTAGTAGTAGTCAAAAATACTGGTTCATTGTTTTGAACTACAGATTTGATTTCTGCTTCCCAACCGCAAATATTGGGGAATCCTGACTTTAATTCTGCCAATGCGGGTAGATTGGAGGATGGTGCTGTAGCAGTCATAATATTTTTGTTAATGCTTTAATCATTGTTACTTTGTAACCACATTTCACCCCACTCCAGCAACAATTTGCAGTCAAAGTTGTTAGTTCTAAACAATCAGTATTCAGTCTATAGGACTCATATTTGATTTTTGAAAAAAAAGCCATTTCTGGTGGCGATCGCCAATAATCACCTGAATTGCATCAATCTTGGTTATTGAAAGAGAAAACCAGCAAACAGAAGGGGCAATAAAATTAGAACAGACACATATCACTTTTAACTCATTACCTCGCCTAAATCTCGCCTGCGCCGCAACCATCTGGCTATATCACCGGCAGTAATGATCCCCTCTAAAGAGCCGTTTTTAGTAACTAACACTCTGCGTACTTCGCACTCTTCCATTTTTTGCAACACTTGTGACATCTTCTCTTGTGGGCGGACAGTCACCCCATTCTCTATTGGTCGCATGATGTTTCTCACGGTTTGATCGCCCCATTTCTCACGAGGAACATCCTTGACCTGATTTAGGGTAATAATACCGACAAGACGATTGTCTTCGGTAACAGGAAAACCCTCGTAGCGTCGATGCATAAAGTATTCGTCTACCAGTCTTTGCAAACTCAGATCGGCGCTGACGGTTTCTGGATAAGGAGTCATCAATTCCCGCGCGGGTACTCCTTCTAAGGCGCTGCGAATTAATAAATCCTGGTAACTAGCTTCCGCTGCATTGATCAGGAACCAACCGATGAAGATTAGCCACAGTCCACTAAGAACAAAACCGCCAAATAGCTGAAGCAAACCCAAACCAATAATGGCGTAACCCAGTACTTTACCGCCAATGGTAGCAATGCGCGTAGCTTTTTTATAGTTACTAGTAATCTTCCAAACAATGGCACGGAACACACGACCACCATCCAACGGAAAACCAGGTAAAAGGTTGAAAATAGCTAACATCAGGTTGATAGTGGCTAGATAAGCAGTTACACCGTTAACTGCAATACTCCAGCCCGCATTTCTGCCAATCCACCATAGGAAACCACACAACACAGCGATCGCTAAACTGGTTAAAGGCCCTACCCCAGCAATTTGAAATTCATCACCAGGAGTTTCAGCTTCCATACGAGTGCGAGAAACGCCACCAAAAATAAAAAGGGTAATTCCTTCTACGGGAATTCCCTTGGCTTTTGCCAAAAACGAGTGGGAAAGTTCGTGAGCAAGTAGCGACACAAAGAACAGTAACGTTCCCACCACACCCATACCAATGTATGTTGCGCTTGACAGTCCTGGATAGTTTCCTGGAAATACCCCTGTCGTTAACGTCCACAGAATCAGAAAGAAAATCAGAAACCAGGATAAGTCAACGCGAATTTCAAAACCAAAAATCGAACCCAGTCGAAAGCCTTGCATAAATACCTCTGCAGAAGCCGCTGTAATCAAAGCAGTTTATGTGAAAGAGCAGTTTGTATCAATTGAGTTTTGGTATTGAGCGATCGCACTTTTTCTATGCACAATCTCAAATGCGATCGCCACTGTTTTCTCAAACTGTCGCTAATTCTTGTTCCACAGAATTAGGCATAGTCAGCGGATCAAATCCTAACTGCTCAGTAATGCGCTCTCTGGCTAAAACCCGGTATTCCCAAAAATGCTCGCCAGCAGCACACAAGCCCAAATACATATTCAGGAATTGAGGCTTGGTGCGTAGGATAGCCCAAAGCTGTTGCCAAAACTGCAAGCGAATTTCTCGTCTTTGCCAGCCTTGACGCCAGAGTAACTGAGCGAGTAGGCGCAGTCCTTTGCCAGGAGGGAAATACATTGTCTGCTGTAGCTGAGGATTGGGTGTGATGTTGAGGCATTGTTGAAAACAACGTCGCAGATAGTTTCTGGGTTCGTACATTGTCCAGATTGCCTCTACATATTCTTTAGCAACTTCAGCCATCGGTCGAGTAGGCACGAAATTCATCAGAGAATTCTGATCTCCTACCTCCAAACCTCCGAATCCCTCCAATAATCGCTGCTCTTGTTTTAGTCTTTGCCAAAGTGCTGTATTAGGAAGGGCTTGCAGTACGCCTAACATTGGTTGGGGAATACTAGTTTGTTCTACAAAAGTTTGAATCCGTTCACCAGCACCCGCCCGTTCTCCATCAAAACCAATTATAAATCCTGCATAAATGAGCAAACCAGCTTGGTTGATGGTCTGACAAGCTTCTAACAGGGGATTGCGAGTATTTTGAAACTTGCGAGTTACTTGCAGACTGTCTTGATCGGGAGTTTCAATCCCTAGAAAGACTGCATAGAATCCAGCTTGATTCATTAGCTCTAGTAGTTCGCTATCCTCTGCTAAATTAACAGAAGCTTCGGTCAGGAAGGTGAAGGGATAATGACGTTCCTGCATCCAAGGAATTAATTCTCGCAGCAGGCGTTTGACATTGCGTGTATTACCGATAAAGTTATCATCCACTATTAAGACAGAGCCACGCCAGCCCAAATCATAAAGGGTTTGCAGTTCCGCCAAGGTTTGACTGGGTTCTTTGGTGCGCGGTTTGCGTCCATAAAGGTTAATGATGTCACAAAATTCGCATTGGAAGGGACAACCGCGAGAAAACTGGATCGCCATCGTTAAGTATTCATCGCGCTTGAGCAAATCGAAGCGAGGTATGGGACTTGTAGTCACGTCTGGCTTTTCCAAAGCGCGAAAAATACCTTGCTCTTGATTTTGGGCGATCGCTTCTAGAAATTGCGGAACTGTAATCTCCCCTTCATCTAAAATTAGGTAATTAGCTCCCGCTTGGAGGGCAGCTTCTGGCACTGAGGTTGGATAAGGGCCACCCACTGCTACTTTTTTCCCTAGCTGTACTGCTTTTTGAATGAGGGCAAGAAAGTCTTGTTTTTGTGCAAGCATGGCAGAGAGAATCACGATCTCGCACCACTGCCAATCAGCATCGGTTTCCTGATTGACATTGCGATCGTAAAATCGAATTTCCCAGTCTGCTGGTAGCAGCGCAGCAACAGTCAGAATGCCCAACGGTGGAATAAATGCCTTTAGTCCTGCTATTTTCATGAATTCGTCATAGGACCAAAAGGTTTTGGGAAAGCCGGGATAAAGTAACAGTGCTTTCATTGCTGTATTTCCCTGATTGTATTTTGATTGAGGTAATCTTCTAACTTTTAAAAATCCTTTTTCTGAGTTCTTAACGCAGAGATAATTGCCATCTCGGATCGCGCCCAGTTGTCTTACAAAATCCCAAATCTCAAACCGTTAAGTAGGTAGGTGGGAATAAAAGCAGCTATGTGTTTTGGAATATAAAAATACTCAAACCCTTACCAATGACAAATGACAAATGACGATCCTCACAAGTTAACTTTATTCGTGCCCACCTAATACTTGTCATCTATTCAATTAATAAGTTCTAGCGAATAAGTTGCGGTCTTCTCCTGTTCTTGTGTATCTTGTTTCAACGCTGCCAGTTTTTGCAGCAATTGTGCCCTCACTTCGTGGCGGTAGTTAAAGAAGTGTTCGCCTACACCTAGGGTAGTTAAGTAGTCATACAATAAACGGGGTTTGGAAAAAGCGATCGCCACTAATTGCCACCAGAACCGCCAGCGCGTAGAACGTACTATACCCTGTCGCCAGCAAATTGCAGTATATAAACGTATCTCCTTCGATGCGATCGGACGCTTAGTTTTACCCCGCCAACCTTTCATCATCATAAAGTGGCGGAATGTCCGTTTCAGATAAGGCATCGGTTCATAGATATTCCAGAAGGCGTCGATATATTCCTCAACTATTTCTTCCACCGGACGTGTCGGTACAAAGTTCATAATCGCACCTTGGTGGAATGTTCCCAAGCCATCAACGAGTCGCCCTTCCTGCTTCAGGCGGTTCCACATGGCAGTATTTTGCAATGCTTGCAGCAAGCTAAACTGTCCTTGGGGAATACCTGTTTCTTCAATAAATTCCTGGATGCGCCGGCCTGCACCAGGGCGTTCGTTGTCAAATCCCATGATAAAGCCAGACATAATCTGCAATCCTGCCCGCGTGATTTTGTGACAAGATTCGATTAAGTCATGGCGTGTATTCTGAACTTTATGAATACCCAAAAGACTATCTGTGTCTGGGGTTTCAATGCCCATAAACACAAGAGTGAAACCAGCTTTGACCATCAATTCTATTAGTTCCTCATCCTCCGCTAGGTTGAGAGAAGCTTCTGTCACCAGAATGAACGGGTAATCATGTTCTTCCATCCAGGGAATGAGCGCCTGTAGAAATACTTTAGCGTTGCGTTTATTGCCAATAAAATTGTCATCCACTACGAATACGTAGCGCCGCCAGCCCAAATCGTAGAGGACTTGAAATTCCTTGAGCATTTGTTCTGGTGTTTTAGTGCGGGGCTTGCGTCCGTACAAGTTGATAATGTCACAAAATTCACACTGGAACGGACACCCTCGCGAAAACTGTACTGTGATTGCCAGGTAAGCATCTAGATCCAGCAAGTCAAAGCGTGCAATGGGTGTTTGAGTAACATCAGGTTTTTCTGTCGCGCGGAAAATGCCCCGTTCTTCTCCCCGTGCTAAAGCTTCTAAAAACATGGGGATAGTGTATTCCCCCTCATCTAAAATCAAATAATGCGCTCCTGCTTCCAAAGCAAATTCCGGTACTGATGTGGGGAAAGGCCCGCCTACCGCCACTTTTTTACCTAACGCCACTCCTTTTTGAATTAACTCCCAAAAATCTTGTTTCTGGATAATCATTGCAGACATGATGACAATATCGCACCATGCCCAATCGTCATCCTCCTCCAGACGGATATTGCGATCGACAAAGCGAATTTCCCAATCAGCAGGTAACATCGCCGCTACTGTGATTAAACCCAATGGTGGATTAGTAGAGCGTAAACCCGCCAAGTCCAGAGTTTCCTGGTAAGACCAGAAGGAATTGGGCATTATGGGCCAGAGTAGTAAAGCTTTCATAAAGCGTATACCCCGGAATATAAAAAATAATTAATTAATTTCAAGATTACTGCTAGTTTCTCTCACCTGAACTTAAGTTTTGTCGAGTTTTGTAAACTAAATATACGCGATCGCTCCAGAGTCCAAAGTCAATAGTCAAAAGTCCAAAATTTTTTCGCTGATGTAAAAGGAACTGGGGATTAGGGATTGGGGATTAGGTTTTCACGCGTAAAAATTATGGAATTCTGCTTTACCCACAGAGGTCGTCCGATCGCTAATACCATTTCACCTTAATCACGATACATATAAATCCTGTAGAGACGTTGCATGCAACGTCTCTACAACAAAATATGTTTCATGGCTAAAGGGAATTGGTATAAGTTATTGGTAGGAACGTGGAGAAAAATTAACTACCAATCACCAATGACTAATGACCAATGACCAATGACTAATGATTAACTTGTTCTGAAATCCACTGCAAATAGGGATGAGAACCTGCAAGAATAGGCAGAGCAATAATTTCTGGAACTTGGTAAGAGTGAATCTCGTGAATTTTGGCTTCTAAGTTAGAAAATTGGCTCAAGTCAGTTTTGATGAACAGCTGCCATTCTTGCTCTTTTTGTACTTCTCCTTGCCAGGTATAAACAGACTGGATAGGGAAAAAATTTACGCAAGCAGCAAGCTTAGATTCTACAAGAACAGATGCGATCGCCTCTGCCTCTTCCCTAGAGGCAGCAGTCACCAAAACTATACCGTAGCCAGTTGAGTTATCCATAAATAAATTTGCTCAAATTTTGGATTTGTCAAAAGTCCATAGTTAATAGTCTATTGACTCTTGACTCTTGACTCTTGACTAATGACTACACCGTAGACAGAGAATAGACCTGACCATCGATCAACAGTCGGGTAATGCCCTTAGCTTCTAAGTGATAACGAGCCTTGTGCAGCATTCTGCTATCAGGAACTTTCACTACGCGATCGCGTTTGGTAGAAAAGCGCTTTGCCACTCGATGATTATCAAACACTGGCAGAGTTCTTTCCTGAGTTTCCAGACTGGGGATATGTCCCAAGTCGCCAAAGTCCCTAAGTGGTCTGGTGATTAATTCCGAGGAGCGATCGATCACCAAATAGCAAGTTCTGGGTAGACTAGCTGCCGATAGCGGCAAGACTCGCACAAAAGCATCACCAGTTCTAGCTCTTGTCACTAGGCGTGGTGCTTCTACAAAGTCTTCTTCCTCCTCGAAATCTTCATCCTCAAAGTCTTCTTCGTCGAGGTCTTCATCTAAATCCTCTAACTCCTCCGACTCATCTAACAAGTCTTCTCCCAACATTTCCGCTATGACTTTGGCATCCGCACGTGTATCTTCAACAAGCGGACTGGGAATATTTGTCACTTCTTGAATTTGGGGTAAAAGCTCCAATTGCTCAGCTACTGGTGGCGTTGGTTCCGATGGAGCAGAGGAGCGCCGCCGCACTCTTCTGCGATGGGAAACTTGTTCCTCAGTCATAGCAATAGGACTGGGTTGTTCCTCTGGCACTTCCTCCTCTAGTGGCTCTAGTGGCTCCTCTTCAGGTTCTAGTTTTGGTTGGATAAATACAGGCGGATTTTCGTAGCTTACCTGCGCTCTTCCCTCAGGAGTTCTGGCAGCACGCTTTAAAGAAACAAGGTACTCGTACTCGTCTTCTGCTAATGTACTTTTAAGTAAACGGCTAATTGTCGAGTTACTCACGTCATAACGTTCGGCCAAAGTAGAGGTCGTTTCAGCAGTTTGACGATATAATTTTAGGATTTCTTGCTTATCAGATTCTGTTAGTTTTCTCACGGCAAACACCAAACAAAAATTTTTCTAAGTACGTTTTCTGACCCGTTCTCGCCGGGAACGGTTTAATGATGCGTCATATTCCAAGACGGCACCCATACCAAATAACACTCCACTCCACACCCAAAATACTTCTAGTATCTCTCCACTTTGATAATTCGGAATCGAATTCGTGGCGTATTTATACCACATATCTGCAATGTAGAGCGAAAATGTCGCAGCTGCAATCATACGCCAAGAAAGAGAAACTCGTCCGCCCCAAAAAGCTAGTAATAGGGTAGTAGCGATAATTAACAGCAATACGTCGCTGATCACGTAAAACCAATTCAAAGCGGAAGCAACCAATTCCAATCCGGGAGGATATTGGGCTTCGACTGCTGCCTGCGGTTGATTGGAAATTAACCATGCCAACGCACTACCAAAAGCTCCTATTGCTAATACTATTATCCACTGTGAAGTTTCCAAATTCAGTCGTCTAGAAGCCACTGCTAAAGCCATGCCTACGCCCAGCAATAGATATGTTATTACAAAAAATACATCACCTAAGGAAGGGAAAGGTTCTTCTTGTAGGACTATTTCCGTATACCCAAAAAATATTCCTCCCAAAAAATAAGAAAGCATACCAATACCAATTGCCAGCCATACTTTACGACCGCTAACTATTTGCTGACTGCGCCAATTCCTAAAACATAAGATACTAGCAGCCAGGTAAGCTAGCGCTTCAAAAACATTTGTGCCAAGAACATACCAATCAGCACGCCTTAAGCAATTTGTTTCTAGAGCTTTTGCACTCAACTTGGCTATACAATCTGGCTCGGCTGGGACTTTAGCACTAAATAACAAAAAGTACAAAAGTGCTAGTACACCCCAACCGATGCTAGCCAAAATGATGTTCTCAGTGGTGAATAAAGATTTTGAATCTTGATTATTGTTGTAAATGCTACTCATAAGACCTGACTGTGACAATGCATTACTGCAATATTTTTTGAGGTGGAATATCTGTGAAACAGTTATTTGACAAGGATTTTGTCAATTTAACTGCTCGATAAAATTGATTCCAACGTCAACAAACACTGATAGATGCTAATGCCACAGTTTACTCAGTGGAGACTGATTTAGCCAACTGATGAATAGCGATCGCTCTCCTTGAGGCATATCTTGTAATTTATCAGCCACAGGATGGGCAAAATTAGTATTGCCAAAATAGGCTTTTCCCAACCGATGCAGGTCTTGCAAGAAGGTAATGACATGATGTTCTTGCCAATCAGGCACTGGCACAGTCAGTGGATTCATATCTAGCAAGAATTTGACTTCAAGGGGCGAAGATACCTGGGGAAATTGCCACTGCTGCAAAATCTCCGCAATTTCTTTCTGAAATAATGCGGCTTGCCTAGCACCTAAAAAATCTTCTATATCCATATACACAGCTTGCAGCAGCAAAATACTAGCTTGAGTAAAAATACTAATTTTACTATGGCTACCCGTGTCGCCACTCAGTTGATCTAAACGGATTTTACCCCAAACGCTAAAACGTTCAGGTTCTTCCAATAAAACACAGGCTTTGCCTTTGTTATCGGTCAATTCTCTCCACAAGGCTTTGGCTTCTTCTTCTTGACTAGCTTTGAAGACGCTAATTAATCTAAAGGTCTGCCCCTGATAATGGAGGATTGGTACTTGCTGATCCCGTTTTGGGTGCCCAATAGTCGATATTTCAACATCCTGCCTTTTAAGAATAAACATGACACTGGCAAATAACTCCTCACAGGGGCGTTCTTAATTAATATGGCAGATATCATAACTCTATTAGGGCAGGATGCGCTTCTGTTAGTTTTTGGTAGTTGGTGGTTAGTAGTTAGTAGTTAGTGGTTCATTGTTTTTACTACTAACCACTATCCACTATCCACTAACACTCATTCCAAAAATCAGTCACCTCATACCCAAGTTCTACCAGCATTTGCCGTAGTAGAGGCAAACTCAGCCCAATCACATTACTGTGACAACCTTCGAGTTTTTCTACAAACAAACCACCACGGCCTTCCAAGGCAAAAGCCCCAGCACACTTGAGGGGTTCACCTGTAGCAACATATGCATCAATAGTGCGATCGCTTATTGACGCGAAGTAAACTCTTGTTACCTGACACTTGACTAAAGTGCGGTTGTGAGAAAGGTCAATTAAGGCATGACCAGTGTATAGGTCGCCAATATTACCTCGCATCATTTGCCAACGTTGATATGCTTCTTCTGCATTTTTTGGTTTGCCGTGAATTTCACCATTAACAGCTAAAACTGAATCACAACCCACGATCAAACCAGATGGAAACTGAGGGGCTACAGTTTCCGCTTTCCGTTGGGCAAGAGTTTGCACCAATTGTGCTGGATCGCTAAGTTTGACTTGCGACTCATCAAAATCACTAGGACAAATAACTGGTTCAATACCAGCAGTTTGCAGCAAGCGGCGTCGCGCCGGTGAAGCAGAGGCGAGTATAAATTGAGGAATGCCCATATGTGAAGAGTGGGGAGAGTGGGAGAGGGGGAGAGTGGGGGCTAGGGGCCCCCTCTGGGGTTGGGGGCTGTGGGAGAATAACAACCAACAACCAAAAACCAACCACTAACTACTAACTACTAACTTTTGATCAATGACTAATGACTAATACACAGAAAAAGAATCAACAGATTCTTCAATCATGCCTTTGACTTTCCGCCAGCGTTTTTCGGGAATGGAGGCATTAAAAGTAAAAAGTTTACCCCGGCTGGTGGCAACACTGGCCAGATTGTGGCGTTTTTGGTTATTGGGAAGCGTGATTAAGTACTCTAATTTGTAATAAGTTTTACCGTTAGATTCTCGCTGTTCGGCGTTGACTAATTCGGCTGTCCGTCCTGAACCTTCAGGAGCAAGAGCATTTTTTCCTAGTCTATATCCTACCTCACCAGCTGTACCTAGTTCTGTTAAAGTTTTGGCTTCCGGTACCGGACTAATTACAACAGAGATATTTTCACTCATTTCGATCAAATCGTGGAAGACTACATCAGGACCGTTAGCAACTTTAACTTGCACCCAGCCGTTAGGATATAAGAACTGATAGCCATCGTTAGTGTTTACATAGCTTTTGAGTGCAGCAGCAGTAGCCGAACCGTAATTAGTTAAGCTGAAGCTAAACACCAATAGCAAAATTACTGCAATTCGTTTCCACATTTGTTTTAATTCCTTTAGGCTGGAAGCAACACAAGGCGAGTGTAATTTTTCGTTTTTCATTGTGCCACGGATGCTGACAACTTACGAACTGCGCTGGTTTTACCCTGGTAAGGTACCAGAAGACATCCAACATTGGTTTGAGCAGAATTGTCTAGTTCAGCCAATACAATCTCCAGAAGCACGAGAAGATTTATATCTTTACTCTCCCAAATGTGAATTTTTGGGAATCAAATTACGGCAAGATCAACTGGAAATCAAATGGCGTAAAGCAGAGTTAGGCGTGATGTCTATTGGCGAATTTATTGAGGGCAAAGTTGAAAAATGGACTAAATGGCTTTGTCAAGATCCAATGGAAGAAAGTTCTCAACTACAACAGATTTTCAGCCATCCTGCTTGGGTAAGTATTAAAAAAGTTCGCTATTCACAACATTACCAGGTCTCATCTGAATTTTCACTACAACCTGTATCTAGTAAAGAAAATATCGATAATGGTTGTAGTGTGGAACTAACCCATCTTGTCATTAGCGATCGCGATTGGTGGAGTCTTGCTTTTGAAGCTTTTGGTGATGACGCCCGTTTACTCGATAATCTTCAGTTCACAGCCAATAGTATATTCAATACCTATGAAGGCTCAAAGCTGCTTGCTGTAGATTCTTATGCCTATCCAATTTGGTTAGCGTTAGCTTGTCGATAACAAAACAAATTAGATTAACGTAATAATCGGTTAACTTATGTTAATAATAATACTTATAAAATTCTGAAAAGTAAGGCAATAAAAATAAAGTTAAGGTCAAATACTTGACCATCATACTGGGATAGCGATCGCTCATCACCAAGATGATTCCCAAGCAATTAATTTAATGTTTGTCATTAGTCATTTGTCCTTTGTCATTTGTAATAACTAATGACCAATGACAAGTGACTAATGATTATTGACTATCAACTTGCAACACAACCAACGTCATATCATCGGTATTTTGTTTCTCAGTACCGATGAATTGTTGTACTCGTTCAAACAGGTAATCTAGAATTTCCTGTGGGGTATCGCAACGCCTGCAAGCAGCGCTGAATTCATCGACGAAGTTTTCTTCTTCAAAGCGATCGCCACTTGCGGCGGCTGCGTCGGTCAAGCCATCTGTATAGTAAATAATTGTATCTCCCGGTTCTAACTTGGCTTGACCATCTTCGTACTGGCTGTTAGCATCCAAACCAATCAGCATTCCTAGAGTATCTAAGCGCGTTACAGTTTTCGTGGCGGCGTGCCACCAGATCGGAGGATTGTGTGCAGCATTACTATAGGACAAAATCTGGGTTTGCGGGTCGTATTCTGAGTAAAACAATGTGACGAAGCGGTTGGAATTTTCTAAATCCGCATACATGACTCGATTCAAATTTTGGAGAATCTGGGCAGGAGTGTTACTGTGCAGCACCTCTCCCCGTAGCATTCCCCGCATCATTGTCATAATTAGCCCTGCGGGAACACCTTTACCCATCACATCACCAATCACCAAAGCCCAACGACTAGGTTCCGCCATTGCATCTACGGTTGGCGGCAAAATCAAATTTTGATTAGTAGGAATAAAGTCGTAGTAGTCTCCACCCACGCGATTAGCTGGTTTACAACGTGCAGCCAGAACTACACCAGGAATAGTAGGGCATTGGCGTGGCAGAAGTCGCCGTTGAATCTCTGCACCAATTTCTAGTTCTTGGTCTAGGCGTTCTTTTTTCCTTAGTTCTACAGCAAGTTCATCGTTTTCAATCGCTACTGCGGTTTGGTCTGCCACTAACCGGACTAACTTTTGTCTGGTTTCCGTCCAACTATACTCTGGATCGCGGCTCAAAACATAAAGCCATCCCCGTTCTACATGCTTGACCAGAATTGCCGTGCCAAAGACTTGCACATCCGGCCCTAGATGTTGATGCATTTGAGCATCCAAAATACTTGTGGTAGTTGCTAGCGGCGATGTATTTGGCGTATGTGTAATTTGGCTACTTGCTGTTTCTAGTGCTTTGCGGATATCTTTCCTTTGGCGACTGTCCTGCCAGTGAAGCTGTTCTAGCCTGACTTGACCGTTGGGTTTGTAGAGAAACAGTGCGCTACCGTCGGCATCTGTAACTCTTGTTGCCATTAGGGGTATCAACTCTAAAAACTGATTTAAGTTGTTAAAGCTTCTGAGGGCAAATCCTAAAGAACTTAGCAAATCTTGGATCTTGTTCTGTTCCCGGTGCAGCCTTGCCACAAGTTCTTTCAGCGCCACAACTGGGGTAACATCTGTTGCGGCACTAGTATTACTGTCGGTGGGTTCAGAAGGCAGTTTAGGCACAAGCACAGGTATTATTTCACTTCAATAAGCAGATTCGAGATTACTTTTTAATCAACTGGGTTTGGAATCGCTAAACCATATTGAGACAAGATTCGTCAGTTTAGCAAGAGTAGAAAGACGTAAGTGTAAATTTTACAAGTTTTTCATTTTCGATCTCATTTCTTCATCAATCCTAGGTATTTCAAGTGATGTATTTTTAGTCTAAAACCGATCTATCAACAGCAGTAATTTTTACTAAGTAACTGAAGGCTCTAAATTTTTTCATAATTTTATTACTATGTCATATACCTTAAGAGATAAAAATCTGCTGGAAAATTAGGTATAGGTGTCGCTTTTTCATTGTCACTTTTGAAACTGAGGGGTAAAGTACATGAGGGGTTTTACCATTTTGAAATTATACAAAGAGGATGCTGTTGAACTTCTTCTATTAAGAAATAGAAGTTATTTAAAAAACTCAGAAGAAAATCATAACTCAAGATATTTCACTTGAACATTAGATATGATGATGTTTTAGTCATGTTATTACACTTACACTCTTTAAACTACATTCAGAGAATATTTTGGGGCATTGATCGGCAAATCCTGGGAAAGAGTTTGTAAGTACTATTCCAATAAACTTACATCAAATAAGACTTTTTGCAGCAATGTTTTACATACCTTTTGTGAGTCGGTCAAAGAAAGCATTAAGTTGCAATTCTAGCAAAGGTTTCCCGCCTTTTATCACCAACTAACAGTTTGTTGGACTTACGCTTTTTTCAGTATGTTCTTTTCAAGCGATTCAACTGAATAATATCAGATATAGTAAGTCTAAATTTATTAGTGTTGAAAAAAACTCTTCAATCAGTGTTGTGTGGCAGAAATAGCTAGTACAGGAAGGCAGAAATAATCTGAGTGTTAAGAACAGACAAAAAACTTACAGTACAAGCTTTTTACCTGCTGCCTCCTGCATAGCTGCTTTCTTACACTAGCCACTTAAAAGTGCTTCGACAAACTCGTAGCTGGAAAAAGGACGTAAGTCTTCGATGCCTTCACCAGCACCAATAAAGCGAATTGGTAAACCCAACTGCTGCACAACCGCAAGAGCAACGCCTCCTTTAGCAGTGCTGTCTAGCTTGGTCAATACCACACCAGTGAGATTGGCAGCTTCGGAAAACACTTCTGCTTGCCGCAATCCATTTTGACCCAAAGTGGCATCAAGAACCAATAGTGATTCTACTTTAGCGTTGGCGGCTTTTTTGTCGATAATCCGACGAATTTTACTGAGTTCCTCCATTAAATTTTTCTTATTTTGAAGTCTGCCTGCGGTATCTACCAGAAGTAATTCTGTTTCCCGGGCTTGTGCCGCTGCAATCGCATCGAACACTACAGCAGCCGGATCTGTATTCTTACCCGGATTGGCAATGACTTCTACACCGCTGCGATCGCCCCAAATCTTCACCTGTTGCACAGCAGCAGCGCGGAAAGTATCCGCCGCCCCAATCAAGCATTGGTAGCCGGATTTTTGCGCCAAGTGAGCAATTTTGCCGATAGTAGTGGTTTTCCCAGCCCCGTTTACTCCGGTAATTAACCAAATGTTCAAAGTATCTTTTTCGGGGGCAAACAAAGGCTTTTGAGATTTATGAATCGGCTCATCCAGCATATCCCGCAGGATGCGTTTGAGGTAGGCGATCGCTTCTTCTGGTGGCAAAGCTTCTTCGCGCAGCTTTTTCTGTAAAGCGTTGATGATGTAATCTGTCGCCTCTACACCCACATCAGCTTGCAACAGCAATGCCTCAATTTCTGCTACCCCAGCTTGGTTCAGCGGGCCTTGACCGACAATTGCCTTGAGTTGATTGACAATGTTACGACGGGTTTTGTCTAAGCCTTGCCGTAGCCTTTTTAGCCAGGTAATTTCCTCAATCGAAATATCTTCTACACGCCTACCTTGTGCCGCCAGCACTTCCGCTGACCACAAAAATCCTTCATCAAAAGCTAGTTCGGGTATTTCTTCTGTTACTGTTGCAGTAGTAGTGGCAGCTGCTGCTGGTTGTACTTCTTCCGGTTCTGTGACTTCAATCGCGGTAGCAATTAATCGTTCCTGCTTTGCTTGTCGTTCTGCTGCTGCTCGTTCTAACAAGGATACAGGCGTTGCTGGTTGTGTTATCTCTTCTTGTTTTACCTCTTCCTCGACTACAACTTCTGGACTTTCTTCTGCTGTAGCAGGTGGCGCTTCTGCGATTGGTGCAACTGTGACAGCTGGTTCTTCAACTGCTGTTGTTTCAGTTTCTAGTGATGGTGTTGTTGTGGCAGTATCTTCCGATACCGATGTTTCTGGTGCAGCCTCAGCTATTGCTTCACTACTAGGTGGAGTTTCGACTGATTGGGGTTGTTGCTTTTGCTGAATATTTTTGTAAGCAGCTTTAGCATATGCCAGCAAATCTGTCGCTACTGGTTGTTCTGTTGCTGGGGTTGGCGTTGCTGCTGATTCTGGGGAAGATGGTTCTACAACAGGAGTTTCTGCCTGTTGTTCTGGGGAGGTAGTATCTGGAGATTCGTTATATTTACGACGAAACCAATTGAAAGCCATTTGCAGCTAATTATGTTAGTGATGATTTATCTCCACACTACCAAGTAAATATCTCAAGCTGCGATCGCGCCAAAAAAGAGTGGGGAGGTGGGGAGTAGTCAATTAAAAACTAAAAATTAAAAATTAAAAATTTTGAATTTTACATTTTTAATTCCCCGAAGGGGAGATGGGGGAGTGGACATCGAGCATTGGGCATTGGGCATTGGTCATTGGGAATTGGAAATAACCAGCAACCACTAACCACTAACTACTAACTACTAACCACTAACCACCAACAACCAACCACCAACCAATCTAAACAGTTTGTTTTTGCTGCTGCGTGACTCGGCGCAGAACACCGTTGATAAATCGATGGCCTTCTTCGCCACTGTAACGTTTGGCTAGTTCTACAGCTTCGTCAATCGCCACGCTGTTAGGAACTCCTAGATACAGCATTTCTGCCACAGCAATTCGCAAAATATCGCGATCAATTTGAGCGAGGCGAGTCACTTGCCAATCTACTAAAGCCGTACCTATTTGTTCATCTATATTTTTTCGCTCTTCATCGACTGTTCTGACAATTTCAATGGCGTATCTGCTAACTTCTTTGTCTTGGTTGGCTAACTGAATCAATTCAGGAAACTCAATTGCTGCACTCAGTTGGTTGATTGCAGTTTGAGTGTAAGAGATAGCCTCCTTCACCATAGTTCTTGCGGTATTCACATCAGTGGCGCGAGTTTGGCTACTTAAGAGGCGATCGCTACTGCGTTGCAGTTCGCC
This sequence comes from Fischerella sp., assembly GCF_013388695.1. Taxonomy (NCBI): domain Bacteria; kingdom Bacillati; phylum Cyanobacteriota; class Cyanophyceae; order Nostocales; family Hapalosiphonaceae; genus Fischerella; species Fischerella sp. Next base: position 65,152 of record NZ_JACAEU010000014.1, on the reverse strand, counting down.
AACGGCATTATCCAGAGTATCTTGCACTTCCGATCTTAAGGTGCGTACTGCTGCCAGCACTAATTTCGGTAGTTGGTCTTCAGTTAGTTTTTTTGGATTGGCTGGCAGCTGAGAGAGACTCAAAAGCGCCAATTCACGGGCGATTTGACGGGGTTTCCGAGGTTGCATAAAAGTTTAAGTGAGGGAGTATGAGGAGTGTTTTAGAGAAATCAATGGAGTTAAAAGTATATCAGCAACGCCTGCTTATTAACTAAACATGATTGATTTTAAGTATCTTCGACGGGAAAAACTTGCCGTTTTGGTTCTATAGGTGACACTTCCAATTGGCGGTCTTTGGTAATAATTAGAGAAGTTAGGGGTGTGTTGGGGGCAACGATACCACCAGAAACTATGATTTTAAAGGCATCTTCTATCGACATCGACAGGTTAACTACATCATCTTCGGGAACTACTGCATACCATCCAGTTGTAGGGTTGGGAGTCGTGGGAATAAAAATACTGAGCATGGGGCGGGACATGTGAGTTTGAATGTCACTGCTGACAACACCAGTTACAAAAGCGATCGCCCAAATTCCCTGGCGGGGATACTCTACCAAAATTACACGGCGGAACTTGCCATTTGTATCTTTGAGTACTGTTTCCAGAAGTTGCTTGAGAGTTTTGTATACCTGTCCAGCCAAAGGAATCGCTTGTAGGACTCGCTCACCAAAATCCAGCAACCACCGTCCAACAATGTTCCTAGCCATCAAGCCAATCAAGAGAATACTCAACAGCGGTACCATCAGTCCCACTAACAGATTTAGTAGATTAACTAAGATGGGGTGCATTCCATCAAAAGGATTCAGTTGTTTAGGAATGCGAGTGAGAAAGTTAATGACCCAGCTGGCAATGGTAATCGATAGCCAAATAGTAGTTGCTAGGGGAATTACCACCAACAAACCAGCAATCAGGTCATTTTTTAAATCCTGCTTCCAGCGATCGATTACCAAACCGCGATTCTCCTTTTTTAGGGTAGTAGAATTTCTGTTATTGGAATTCATAACAGCAGTTTCGTCAAATGGCGAAGACAGTCCTTGACATATAAGACGGCATTAGCTAATAACTGTTCGGTTACAGTCAACAGTTGCACCGCTGCCGTCAAAAATTTGCTTCTGGCTAGAGAACAAGCTATTTTTCTATCCTAATTTGAGCATATAGACTTATACCAACGGCGATCGCAGTTGGATAATCTAAATACGGTGTTACTTTACTTTTTAAGACTTGTAAATGATTGTTGCAAGCCTTAAGGGTATTTCTAATACTACCGCGCTCGCTCAAAAGCTGCTTATAATTCTGAAAGTCTTTATTGCCAAGTTCAGAATCTGTTTGTTTGTTGAGCTAGCCTGATGAGGACATCATCGAATATTCTGAAAAATTTATTTGCAAAATATGAAATTATATAATTTATTCTAACTTAACAGAATTAATCAGCTACAGGGTCAAGGCTGGAACAAAGCTGTTTAAAAATCCACGCTAGTCACACTACAAGCGAACGCCTAGGTACAGGTTTACGTCAAAAAACTAGAACTACACATGGTTCGTAGTAAGCACAAAGCATGCTTACTACAAGCCAAGAAAATTTTGTAGTCATTTTTTCATCTCACATTGGCTTCTTGAATTCTAGCTTCCAGATTTTTCAATGCTTGAGTAACCGCTGCCAAATCGTAAGGAAATGGTCGTCCACGAGTAATATAATCCCGCTCTTGAACTGGCCGATGACGCAGCACTGCATTCACGACAACACACATCTGCGAACTGAGATTTATCGCTCCGTGCAGCACTCCTGGTGGGATAGTTACTACTACGGGATAATCTTCACTTAAGGGAATATACTGATATTGTTTGTCAATCAAAGTTACGATCGCAAATTCGCCTTTGACTACGAGTAATTGGTCAGTTTGCGATTTGTGAACAAATAAATCATCGACCGTATTGGGCGGAATCTGCACGAGCATTGTTTCGTGACTGGCTTGGGGGGTGAAGAATTCAGCCATTCCCCCTTTAATTGATTCCAACTTACGAATTGCTATTCTTCTTGCACTCATAAACAATGTCCTAAAAAAGCATCCTAAAGATTGAAGATTGAACTTCAATTTAAGATGCTCAATTATGAAATATTGTTACAAGTGAACAATATTACACCAAATATGGTAAAGGAGTTGTTAAATCTATCAGGCGATAGAGACCTTTAAACTGCTGGGTTGAGCGAGATTACCTTGTAAAACTACACCCCGTTGATTAGCGTGGAGATGACGCAGAATTATGTAAATTGACTCAATTCGGTCTGTCGCACCTGCTTTCTGGGCGATTTCCTCTAGAGTCAGAGGTGCTTTTTCTGTTTGCAGAACTTCCACTACTTGTTTTTGCAAGTCAAGAATCGCAGCGGCGGCTTTTTTGCCAGCTTCTACCCCTGGTTGATGGTAGGCGTTGATGTTGATTAAACTGGCATACAAACCAACAGCGCGTTCGTATAAAGCAATTAATGCCCCGACAGTGCGGGAATTAACTTGAGGGATGGTAACTGTAATCGAATAGCGATGATTTTCGTACAGTGCTTGTCTGGTTCCTTGCAGAAAACCGGAAAGATAATCGCCTGACGTGATTCCGGGTTCGATTTCTGGGGATGGACTTTTACGGTCTTCCAATACTTCAATGAAGGTAGCAAAGAAATTCGGCACACCCTCGCGTAACTGCTGGACGTAGGCGTGTTGGTCAGTTGAACCTTTGTTACCATACACGGCAATACCCTGATGAACAATGTTACCTTCTAAGTCTTTCTCCTTACCCAAGGATTCCATCACCAACTGTTGTAAGTAGCGGCTAAATAAAAGTAGGCTGTCTTTGTAAGGTAGAACCACCATGTCTTTTTCGCCCTTGCCGTTGCCAGCATAATACCAAGACAGGGCTAACAATGCCGCTGGGTTGTTTTTGATCTCAGGGATGCGGGTAGCGTCATCCATTTCTTTCGCACCCTCCAGCATGGCACGGATATCAATACCCTGCAATACTGCCGGTAATAGCCCCACGGCAGACAGTTCAGAAGTACGTCCGCCTACCCAATCGAACATGGGAAACCTGGCTAACCAGCCTTCAGATTTTGCTTGTTCATCCAGCTTGCTACCAGGCATGGTAATTGCGATCGCATAATTGGCGAAATCCAAATTATGTCCGGCGTAGGCTTTTTTGATCTCCGTCATCCCATTGCGTGGTTCTGGTGTACCTCCAGATTTGGAAATCACCAATACCAAAGTGCTAGAAAGGCGGTTTCGCACATGAGTTAAAACGCGATCTATACCCACTGGATCGGTGTTGTCGATAAAGTGGATAGCCAGTGGTGGAAAGTCTGGGGCTAAAGCTTCAGCAACGAATTGGGGACCGAGGGCAGAACCACCGATACCAATAGAGATAATATCGGTGAAGCGGGAAGCTTTGGGGGGATGAATTGCACCTGTGTGGACTTTTTCGGCAAATACTTCAATTTGCTCTATGGTACTGACAATTTCTTGTGTCAGTTCTGGAGTAGGCGCTAAATCGGGGTTTCGCAACCAATAATGTCCAACCATACGATTTTCATCAGGGTTGGCGATCGCTCCCCTCTCAAGTTCTGCCATATCCGCAAAAGCCTTCTCAAACTTTGGCTGTAACGCCTCCACAAAGGCATCATCAAAGCCCATCCGGCTTATGTCTAGGTAAAATCCTAATCCTTCATGGAAATATAGCCATTTCTGGTATCGTTGCCAAAGTGCCGTAGCGTCCATAGGGAAATCTCAAGTAAAGTGATTTTCAAAAACAAGTTTAAGCCAAGGATAGAGCAAGCTTTGTCCCTCTAATACAGTTTTAAATGTTCACACACTGCTGACTCTACACATCTGGCATTGGTATGACTCGCAAAAATTTCACGATTTCACCCCTTAGTTCTATACCAACCAAATAATTATCGAGAATAAAACGGTAAAAAATACCTTCTCCATCGAGTTGGCGTAGTTCCAGGCAATGCAGTTGCCTTTTATCTGCAAACTCAACAAAGACAAAATCATAAACCCGCTGATAGGCAGCTGGTTCTAAATTCTTGAGGTCTATTAAAAAAGACCGCGCATAGCGCACTTCCATATTCACAGGGAGTGGGAGAGTGGGGGCTAGGGGCCCCCTTTGGGGTTGGGGGCTGTGGGGGAGTGGGAGAGTGGGAGAGTAGGGGAGTAGGGGAGTGGGAGAGTGGAGAGAGTAAGTAAATCACTAACCACTAACCACTAACCACTAACTCCTAACCCTTATGAAAAAGTTAACAATCGGATAGCTTCTTCATGGGTTAAAGTGTCCCAAGGTTGCTGCGATCGCTTGACTTCTTGTATGCCTTTGAGCATGTAAAAATCACAATGTAGGGCGTAAACGGCATTCCAAACACTTTCCAACTCCTCGTCGGCTAACTGCTCTATTAAATGATGGATTCTGATTCGCAGCAAGTTCATAATACATCTGCCTAGTACAATCAACATTTAGTCTTCCCATCTAGACCTCCCTTCGGGTACTCCCGCCACAACAAAGTTTGGCGGTGAGGGGAATTGCGGGACAATTAAAGAGGTTCGATGCCTCTTTAATTGTCAATCTTTTTCTTGATTTTCTTTTTAAGGTTACGAATGAATTCACGAATTACCTCTGTTTGAGTTCTATCTTCTTGTTCACAATAGGCTTTAAGAATTTCTAGCTCTTGTTCTGGCAACCTGATATCTATGCGAGTAGTCATGACATGTACGGAAATATGCTGTACAATGACTATATGCTACTAACTTACCAGTACAAACTCAACCCCACGCCACAGCAGGTCGTCACAATGGAAGCCTGGGGTGAGTTGCTGCGTCGCCATTACAACTATGCGTTAGGACAAAGACTGGATTGGTTAAATCGTTCAAGATGCCAAATTGACCGTTGTAGTTTGGTTTGTGAGCCAATTGGTGAGATTTCAGAGAAAGCTGATTATTACACACAAGCAAGTGACCTCAAGCAAACTAAAGAACTATTTGCTGAATATAAAAACATTTATGCCGACTGCCAGCAACAAAACCTAATGAGGTTAGATAAGGCTTGGAAACGGTGGTTAATACCAGATAAGAACGGCAAGCGAGGAGGACGTCCGCGTTTTAAAAAGCATGGTGATATTTGCTCATTCACTTTCCCGCGTGTTAACTCTCCCAAAGCAGGAGCGCATCTGGTTATTGACCGAGACTGGAACAGCGCAATCAATCTTTTAAATTTTGGGTCGGTTGGACTACCGATTCCTGGCTGCGGAGGCTTAGGGGATACCCAGCCTATGAGGCAGCAAGTCTCTTATGTGAATTTGAGATGCTGCCGCTAACTCAAAAGCAGTTAGCGGGGGAGTTGTCACAAAGTAGGCTTTGGTTAACGAGAGAGTGGAGATAGGGAGATGGGGTGATGGAGAGAGTAGAGGAAGTAGGGGAAGATAGGGATAATAATTTTTGACTAATGACCAATGACCAATGACTAAATATGGTTGACTATCTCATTTTCTTAGCAATTTCTACATCAATTTTTGCTTTATTCAGTCTGGGACTGAATTTACAGTGGGGTTTTACAGGCTTAATTAACTTTGGTCATGTGGCATTCATGACGCTAGGGGCATATACAACTGTGTTATTAAGTTTAAAGGGAGTCCCTCTGCTGCTGGCGGCATTAATTGGGGGTGTTTTAGCAGCATTGTTAGGTTTGATAATTGGTTTTTCGACTCTGCGTTTGCGGGAAGATTATCTAGCGATTGTCACTATCGGTGTTGGAGAAGTAATTCGTCTGATCGTTAACAATCAGGATTTACCTGTAGGTGACACCTGGATATCTGGGGCGTTTGGCGTGCAAAGCTATCCTATACCGCTAGCGAATTTGCAACCCAATTTGTTTGTCAAACTGCTGATGATTGGGGTGCTGACGCTGGTTGCTGGTATAACTTTTTATTGGTTGTGGCGCTGGATACGTCCGAAGGATTCACTCAAGCGGGCTAGTAAAAAGCAAGAGTTTGTATCGCGTCTAGTGATAGGAATTATCTTAGGACTGTTGTCAGCGGCAATTTATATTTCTGGGGTGATTGCCCTATATAATTACAATCCGAAAGCGGGTTTGATGCTGTTGTCGCTGGTAGTATTGGCTTTTGTTTTCTGGCGATTGGAAATTTTGGTGCGATCGCCTTGGGGTCGAATTCTGAAAGCCATCCGCGAAGATGAACAAGTTCCTAAAGCACTAGGAAAAAATGTTTTTTGGTATAAATTGCAATCTTTTATGTTAGGCGGTGCGATCGCTGGAATTGCTGGTGCTTTCTTTGCATGGCAACTTAGCGCTATTTACCCTGATAATTTCCAGCCGCAGCTTACCTTCGATGCTTGGATTATGGTGATCTTAGGAGGTTCCGGTAATAATGTTGGCACTATCTTAGGTGCAGTCATTTACTTTGCTTACGATACCCTCACCCGTGAATTTTTGCCGAAAATTTTCACTAATCTTTCCTCCGATCAATTGGGTGCATTTCGCATCATGGTAATAGGACTGATCTTGATGGTGCTGATGATTTGGCGTCCTCAAGGTATCTTAGGCAAAAAGGAGGAACTTACCCTTGGTAAATAACGACTCTTCCCAATTTCCCTTATTAGCTGCGAGTGGACTTTGCAAAAGCTTTGGTGGCATTAAGGCGGTATACAACGCCGAAATTCAAGTACCACCTGGCAGCATTACTGGCTTGATCGGCCCTAACGGTGCTGGTAAAACCACTTTATTTAACTTACTTTCTAACTTCATCCGTCCCGATAAAGGACGAGTGATTTTTGATGGTGAACCCATTCAGCACTTGCAGCCCCATAAAATTGCCCAACAAGGGTTAGTACGTACGTTTCAGGTTGCCCGCGCCCTCTCTCGATTGTCAGTGCTGGAAAATCTGCTACTGGCAGCCCAAAAACAAACCGGTGAGAATTTTTGGCAGTTGCAATTGCAACCCCATGTGGTTGCCAAAGAAGAAAAGCAGCTGCAACAACAGGCGATGGCTGTATTAGAATCGGTGGGTTTAGTGCATAAAGCCGACGATTACGCCGGTGGGTTATCTGGCGGACAACGCAAGCTGTTGGAAATTGGGCGGGCGCTAATGACTAATCCCAAATTAATTTTGTTGGATGAACCTGCGGCTGGGGTGAATCCCAGACTGATTGATGACATATGCGATCGCATTGTCGCCTGGAATAAGGGAGGGATGACGTTTTTGATTATTGAACACAATATGGATGTGATCATGTCATTGTGCGATCGCGTTTGGGTACTTGCCGAAGGGCAAAATTTGGCTGACGGTACACCAGAGGAAATTCAGCGTAATCCCAAAGTTTTAGAAGCTTATTTAGGAAAATGAGTAGAAGACAGCAAGTGGGAAAGTGGGGGAGTGGGAGATGGGGAGTAGTCAATTCAAAATTCAAAATTCAAAATTCAAAATTTTTAATTTTTAATTTTACATTTTTAATTCCCCGAAGGGGGGATGGGGAGACAGCTAACCACTAACCACTAACCACTAACTACTAACTCTTGACTAGTGACCAATGACAAATGACTATTAAATTTTAAATTCTTGACGCACTAAGGAGCATTGCCATTAATCTACTTTCTCTGAATTCATTAATACTTGCAGAGTCTATTTCAAAAAACCCTATCTTAGATATATTTTCTAGAATATGATATTTTTGAAATAACTTTTCCCAGGCAATATCATTTTTAGATTTTTGTCTTTGAATCGATAAGTCACTCATAGTTTTTTACTAATATTTCGTCTACTTTACCTCTTTTTTTTGCATTTGAATTGATAGCTCTAATTGCTGATATTTTTGTATATTTATAACCTTCATACAAGTCTGTGATGAAGTTTGTATAAGCATTACTCAATAGAACTTTACAACCTCTTCTGTCTAAATCATCAAATGTATCTTTTAACCTAATTTGTTCATCTTTATTAAATCCATTTACATCATAGACAGTAAAAGAAGCAGTATCTGAAACCGGATCATAAGGAGGATCAAGATACACAAAGTCTCCTCTTTTAGCATCTTTAAGAGCATCTTGAAAATCTAAATTTAATATTTTAATTTCGTTATCATTCAAATATTTACTTACAGCTTTTAAAACAGCTACATCTAAAATATTTGGATTTTTATATTTACCAAAAGGCACATTAAACTGTCCTTGAGAATTAACTCTAAATAAGCCATTGTAACAAGTCTTGTTCAGAAAAATAATTCTTGATGCTCGTTGTACTGGTGTTTTGTCTTGAAAAGTTTCTTCCCTGTCCCAATCTCTAATGGCATAATAATACTCCTCATTATTTTCATGAGATTTTAAATCATCAATTAGTTCATCAACTGAGTCTCTAACAATTTTATAACAATTGATTAGTTCAGTATTACTATCATTAATTACAGCCTTTTTAGGTTGCAAAGCAAACAAGAGCGCTCCTCCGCCAAGAAAAGGTTCATAGTAGGTTTGGTAATTATAATTTTTAGGAATATAATTTTCTACAATTAATGGAACAAGTTGTCTTTTTCCTCCTGCCCACTTCAGAAACGGTTTTACTAGCTTATTGACTGCGACCATTGTTTGACCTAACAAATCATTAAATAACACTGATATAGTACTATTGTACTATAGATATAGTTAACTCGCTCATAAATATTACAGCTATTCGATATAGTAAAGGTGCAAAGTTAATTTTGAGCAATTCCGACCCAAAAAACGAAGACTCATACCATTTCACGTTAATCACGATACATATAAATTTTGTAGAGACGCGAAATTTCGCGTCTCTACACTGTCTGTATTTGTATCAGAGTTTTTGTGAAATGGTATCAAATGATAAATTTTTGAGCTAGCCTATGAAGGGTACAGAATTGAACGAGTAAAAGCAAAAAGAAATATTAATAGTGATACTTCCAGACGCAAACACATTAATGAAATATTAATCATGAACTAATGAATACTAAGTTTATACAGCATATAAAATTTCATACTGTAAGATACCCAACTTTTGGTGAGAACTCGGGGGTCTTACAGGATGCATTTTACGTTTAATTTGGTTGTTCTGCTTAATAAATATAGCAAAATTATTGCCACTGCTGAGTAAAAATTATTAAAGCTTCTGTTTTCGGCTCTATTTTCATCCTTTCCTCTTTGTCTTATGGCTTCGTCAACAATTCCTCTCGATTAATCTGTATAACGCCAATATATCCCGTCTTTTTGGTGGATTAAATGATAACTAATCAACTCCCGTCTGAGATTAGAAAAATCAGGATGGTAACGCTTGAGAATTTCATCAATTGTACGTTCTGAGTACTGAACTCCCACTTCAAATTTGTTTGCCAGCCACTTCAAAATTACCAAGCGTTTTTTACGACTCGCAGGAATTTCTTTAAGACGTTCTCCTTCTATATAAGTCTGGAGTATCTTGCTTTCCCATACTTTTATATCCGCATCCTCAACCCAAGAAGCTATCTTCTGTAGTGTCAAAATTTCTTTGCTGAAGCTTTGTAAAGTATTGCCATCCAACTGGTAAAGATGAGTATTACCTTCAGGACGCATGGTCACTAGATTTACTTCTTTTAATTTCGCCAAATGATGAGATACTGTCGGTTCTTTAAGTTGCAGCAATACCGCCAATTCTTCGACACTGCACTCTTGGTTAGCCAGAAAAGCTAAAATTTTTAATCGGCTTTCATCAGCCAAAGCTTTGAAGAAACGTAGCAAGATTTGAAATTGTTCCGTTTTCATAATTTGTTATAAACTAATTAGATTTAAATCTAATTAGTGTTCGGTCAAATTAGTGGTGCAATAGTCATCCGCCACAGCATAGTTGCTGTGTTGATGGATTTTGTCTTTATGTTGATTTTGTTACGTTTTTCTAAGAATATTGAGATTTCTTAAGCAGTTTTTTACATTTCGCCATACTTAGCCGCTTATATAATCGAAAAAGAAAAAACAGAGTACTATTGAAGCGAGGTATTTCTCTGGTATAAGCAGCGAAATTCCTAAATGTAGACCAAGCAAATCTCTACATGGTTTTGTAAAAACGACAGATCCTCGCCTCTAGAACTAAGTGGAAGAACTAGAGTTAGTGCAGGATTATTAGATTATCGAGCAAGAAAAATAATAAACTGATTAGTTTTTCCTAATCAGCAAATAAAAATTAAAAATAGTAAAAGGTAGGAGACTCAGTTGGCAGAAAGCAGAAGGAAAAATCTGTTTCCAGATAATGGAGAAATTAGTAAAAATCAACAACCAACCACTAACCACTAACCAATGTACAGACGTGCCATGGCACGTCTCTACAACCACTAACCACTAACACCTAACCCTATACTTTCACGACGATGTGGTTCCAAAAGACTTGTAACATCAGGGCCACAGGGGATGATCCCGCCAGGATTGAGTGGGAAAAGGTTGCCATAGTAGTCTCGCTTTACACTTTCTAAATCGCAGGTGTCCGCAACTCCTGGAAGCTGATACAAGTCACGCAAGTAAGCACCTAGATTTTTATAGTCTTGAATTCTCTTGCGATTGCACTTGAATAGCCCGTAATAGACTATATCAAAGCGGAATAGGGTAGTGAACAAACGTACATCCGCCAGTGTGACTCTGTCTCCGCACAGGTATCGACTTATTTCTAGTGCCGCGTCAATTTCGTCCAAAGTAGCGAAAAGTTCGTTACAAGCTTTGTCATATGCTACTTGAGTTTGGGCAAAGCCGCAGCGATACACGCCATTATTTACCGCATGGTAGATTTTCTCGTTCCAACGGTCAATTTGCTCACGCAGTTCTTCCGGATAAAGGTCAAGTGTGGGATTGGTTGCGAACTCGTTGAACTGAGAGTTCAACATCACAATAATCTCCGCGCTTTCATTGTTAACGATCGTCTTGGTTTGCATATCCCACAGCACGGGAACCGTACAGCGCCCTTTGTAACTTGGTTGTGCTAGATTGTACAGTTCAGGAAGAGTGCGGCAACCTTCTTCTTCTTGGTTGATAACCCAGATTCCCTCGTTCGGTGAAGGAGACACAATAGATACTGGTATGGCATCTTCAAGACCTTTGAGCGATCGCACAACTAGGGTTCTGTGTGCCCAAGGACATCCTAAACCAACATAAAGACGATAGCGTCCTGCTTGTGGTTGGTAGGGATTGCCTGCTTCCGTGCTGATGGAGTTCCGGAACTGACTGGCAGGACGGATGTACTCTCCCGATTTGTTGCGGGGGGCAAGATTCGACATCATGATCTGCCAAAGAGTCGTCCAGACAAATTTTCCCAACCGGATGACGATCCCAGAAGGAAGCGACTTACCCTTTTTCTTTGTCTGTTGGTTGCTCAGATTTTTGTCCTGCACAAGATTATCTCCTCAATTTCTCTATAAATGCTTGATGTTCCGCTGTTTGCAATCCTTGTTGAACAACAGCTAAAACCTCAGCCATGTCACCCTCTCGTAAAGCGTTGACTGCTAACCATAATCCAGGGAAAATCTGGCTGCGAATTACTCCGGTTGCATCTGGTTCTAGCGAGATATATCGCCCTTGGTGAAGTGTGAACCAATCTAGGCGATTTTCGTAACTTTGCCAGACAATATACTCTTGTACTCCATTGCGGCGATAGGCATTGAGTTTGTCGTTGAGGTCATAAGCAGCACTGCTAGCAGCAATTTCTGCAATTAATTCCGGTGTGCCTTCAATATAATCATCATCACTGATGCGAGATTTGCCGCCTACCTCTGGTTCAATTCGCAATAGTGCATCGGGTTGGGGTTCGTTATCAGGATCTAAGCGTACGGTGGCGTTGTCCTGCAAGTCTACTCCAGGCGTTGCAGCACTATAAACTAGCAACCAACCAATAATTTGAGCATGGGGTCTACCATGACCTTTAGCACGTACGGGTGATGCCAAGTACACTACTCCTTCTATCAATTCTGCTTTAATATTCTGTGGCATTGCCTGATAGCGGCGCTCGAACTCGTAGCGAGTCAAGCGATCGCCACTTTCCAAAGGGGGAAGGTTAGTAGTAGATATAGCTGGCATAGGAGCAACAAGCTTTATACTTTTACATCGATTCTAAGCTAAACAACTGAGATGAGTACAAATATTGAATCTACCTACTTGAGCATTACTATTTGGGTAACGATTTTATGTCCTGAAAGCAAAGCGCATTCAGCCTGAATTGATAAAACTCAACATAGTGCTGAACTTATTCGTATCAAATCTAAAATTTTCAATCTCAAAGTTTATGGATTCTCATCCAACGCTGTGTACTGCCATAGCCGATTACATTACCACCAGCCCCCAAAAGCGAATCACTTTCGCTGCATACATGGAAATGGCATTGTATCACCCTGACTACGGCTACTATTCCACTCAGGCAATGAACCTTGGCAAGCAGGGAGATTTTTTCACTTCTGTTCACCTGGGTGCAGATTTTGGCGAGTTGCTGGCTGAGCAATTTTTCCAGATGTGGGAAATTTTAGGTCAACCTATGCGTTTTTCTCTGGTAGAAATGGGTGCAGGCCAAGGGCATTTAGCATGGGATATTCTAAAGTATGTACAGCAGCGCTATCCAGATTTTTTTGCAGCACTAGAGTATGTAATTGTAGAAAAGTCACCGCGTTTAAAGCAAGAACAACAACAACGCCTGCAAGAATTTACAGTACGCTGGTGCAGTTTAGAAGAAATACCAGAAGACTCCATTATTGGCTGCTTTTTTTCTAACGAATTGGTGGATGCTTTGCCAGTGCATCAGTTCATTCTCGAAAATGGACAATTGCAGGAAATTTATGTGACTGTACAGGAAGAGTCAAGAGTCAATAGTCAAGAGTCAATAGTCAATGGTCAAGAGTCATTGGTTTCTCCTACTTCCCCCTTTCTCCCTCTCCCCCTCTCCCCCTCTCCCCCTCAAGCATTCACAGAAATCACAGGTGAACCTTCCACTCCCAAACTGGTTGAATATTTTGATTTAGTTGGCATTCAGTTTACAGAAAATCTCTATCCAGAGGGCTACCGCAGTGAGGTAAATTTAGCAGCTTTGGATTGGTTAAGTGTAGTAGCAGACCGTTTGCAGCGAGGGTATGTGCTAACTATAGATTATGGCTATCCCGCCAGCCGTTACTATAATCCTAGGCGATCGCAAGGGACGCTACAGTGCTACTGGCGTCATCAGCGTCATAATAACCCCTATATCAATATCGGGCGACAAGACATCACAGCTCATGTTGACTTTACTGCTTTAGAACGATGGGGTGAACGCTGCGGATTAACTAAAGTGGGTTTGACGCAGCAAGAATTGTTTTTGATGGCACTGGGTTTGGGCGATCGCATTGCGTCTCTATCCTATACAAAGCAGCCAATCTCTGAGTTGCTGCGACGGCGAGATGCATTACACCAGCTTTTAGATCCCTTTGGATTGGGCAGATTTAGTGTTTTACTGCAAACTAAAGGATTGACAGAGACAGAAATATCTCAACCACTGAAGGGATTTAGCATGCCCGAACCAGCATCAATCTAAAAAATTTAAAATTTTGTTAATCTCGCTTGGGGAATAGTTAACTTAACATAACACTGATGACAGTGAAAAAATAGACATTCAGAAGGTAATAATTATGACCACCCATGACCTATTAATGTTAATCGTGCTACTCGTTCCTGGTATTTTACTTTCAGTGATGATTATGGTTACTTTTGCCGCAGGCGGCTAAATCAAGTCAAAAGTCAAAAGTCAAAAGATAAATAATTTCTTTTGACTTTTCTTAACCCATGTCTAATATTTACGAAAAAAGCGATCGCTCGACCAGAGGAACGTCAAAAATGAAGGTAGCATTTCTGGGGACTGGATTAATGGGGCTGCCGATGGCGCAGAAGTTGTTAGAAGCAAAAGTCCAGCTAATTGCCTACAACCGCACCCCAGAAAAGTTAGAACCCCTCAAGGCAGCAGGTGCGGAAATAGTAGAGAAGCCCCATCAAGCCATTCGCGCTGCTGACTGTGTAATTCTGATGCTCACCAATGCCGCAGCGATTTATACTGTGTTGCTATCAGATCAGTCTTCGCAAGCTGTAGCAGGACGCAGCGTTATTCAAATGGGAACTATTACTCCTACCGAAAGTAGAGAAATTCGAGATGCAGTAGTTGCCGCAGGTGGTGAGTATTTAGAAGCACCTGTACTTGGTAGCATCTCAGAAGCACAAGCTGGCAAATTGATTGTAATGGTAGGCGCACATCAAGAACAATATCAGCGCCACTTAGAGTTATTAAAACATTTTAGTCCAGAGCCTGTCCTTGTTGGCCCAGTAGGAACTGGTGCAGCGCTGAAACTAGCTTTAAATCAACTGATTGCTTCGCTAACAACAGCTTTCGCTCTCAGTCTTAGCTTTGTCCAGCGTTATGGCATCGATGAAGACTTGTTTATGTACATTCTGCGCCAGAGTGCTCTTTACGCGCCAACTTTTGACAAAAAGCTACAAAGAATGCTGGATGGCAATTATGCCAATCCTAATTTTCCAACAAAACATTTGATGAAAGATACTGATTTCTTTATCGAAGAAGCTAAAACAGCTGGTTTGAATGTTAACAGTATCGAAGGGGTAAAGAAAATTTTGGAAATGGCTATGAAAATGTCATTTGCTCACGAAGATTACTCATCTATATTTTCTGTGATTAAATTAGGGGAACACTAAACTCAATTTGAACACGCTTTTACAGTGCAGGTAACAATTTTGCCTTTGCGATAGCAACAAATTTTACTGTACATCTCCTAACTTTATCCATCTCGGAAATATGCACTGCCACAAAAATTATTTTCCTGCTTGCAGTGAATAACGAGATAAAATTGCCTTTATTTTCAAATCACAAATTTTCACGATCGCCTCTACCATTTCCTTCTGATCGCCTTGCAAGTGAAGTTTTTCTAGAGCTTGATGAAAATTATTACCAGAGCGTAGATTGTGAGTGAATTGGGCGACTTGAGATGAATCTAAAACTTTCTGAATCTCGCGGTTTCGGCGTTGTCGCACAGCCTGGAGTTGTTGCCGCACCTGTGGAGTAAAATCAGTTTCTGAGAATGATTTCGCTGTTTGGGCAACAATAGCAGTAGAGATTGTATCGAGTTTAGCCGGTGCTGCCAAAACAATTCCTGGTAAGAAGAAAATAAAGGCAATAACTATAGTTAAAACAGACAGGAACTTAGTAAATTTGATAGTCATCTTGAAAAATTTATAAGTAGCCGTCATCAACCGCGTGCACTCCTCAGCATGAAAATTATTTGACTCTTAGTGTCTTGGTGTCTTGGTGGTTCAAGATTTTTTAACCACTAAGGCACAAAGACACAAAGTATTTTCAAATTACCCCATTTTTAATTACTCCGATTTCTTCATTTTATTAATTTCCCTTTGCAATTCTTCAATTTGTCGCCGTAAATCTTCTACTTCTTTGTTTTGGGTAGTGTCCGTTGGTGTGACATCAACTGCTCCGGATGCGGGCGATCGCGCATAATTCCCTCTCTTGATTTGCTGATATTCTTCTGATACTGCCCACTCTTGCAGATAATGCACGCGTTCTACAGGAAAAGGATGGCTGAGCATTTCGCCTTGAGCACCGTTGTATACCAAAAATTTATACACTTGATTAAGTCCATCTTCATCCAGTGCTTGATAATTTTCTGACTGACGAATAAACTCTTGTAAACTGCATTCGTTGGCATATTTTATACTGCCACCTGAAACTTTCATCATTGATGACATCACGATATTTAAGTCATCTGCTACTAGCAACGCTGCACGATCGGCTGATAACTCGGCTTTGCGCCGCCATTCAAAAAAGGCATAAATTAAGGCTGGTGTTACAAAATTACCAATGCCAAAAGTAAATCTACCAAGGGCATAAGCGGTATTCATCGCCCAAATCGCCATTTGAATTAAAATAGTATGACCACATTTAATATGCCCCAGTTCATGGGCTAACACCGCCCTAGTTTCGGCTTCATTCAGTAAGTCTAAAATCCCTGTATTTATGACTATATATGGATGCTCCTGCCCCATTGCATAGCTATTGGCTTGGGGATTTTGTGATACAAATAGTGCTGGTTCTGGATAAATATCCAAATCCCGCACGCATTCCCGAAACATCTGGTAAATAGTGGAATATTGACGAGGCCCAACTTGGATGGTGTTGCCCATTAGATAGACTAGCTGGGGGCGTTCGTAGACAAATTCCACAAATTTACGGGCAACTAAATCAAATCCTGGTAAACTGCGTAAGGCTTGCTCGGCTTGCCGATCTAGGGGATGCCTAAAAGCTTCGCTGGAAATTCCTGTATAGGTTGCCATAATTCAGGGTAATTGGTTAGTGGTTCTTTGTTGGTGGTTGTTTGTTAGTGGGAAAATTCCAAACAACTAACAACTACCAACTAACAACTAACAACATAATAGAAATGGGGTTGTTACAAGTAAAATCACTTTGTATGGGATGAAAAGCGTGTGATTGAGGCAGAAGTTCACTTATCACTACATAACTTCCTGCGATCGCAGGCGGGTTTCCCTTCCTGGCCCCATCATTTGACGATGGCACGGTTGGTAGCACGCGCTCTGCGCCTAGGACGTAGCGCCTTAATTCAAGTAGGTGCAGCTTGTGGCTATCAAGGGCGTTACCGTACAAGCTTCGTGGCATCAGCGTTGATGTGGCACGGCCCTGTGATTATTGTTGCACCTGAAGCTGTGCAACAACGTCTTGCGAAAGTAGAAATTCCCCGCCTACAGCAGTGGCTGCGAGTCAACAAAGCGATTAGAACAGGTGACGTTTGGCCTGGTGGTGAGTTCCAAGGGCTTTTGTTGGTTTCCCCTCAAGCTTGGTTAAAAGGACAACTTGCGCTCAATAATAATTTTCCCAGTGACATTCCTACAATTATTGATGGCGTGGACGATCTAGAAGATTGGGTGCGCGATCGCCTCACCATCACTTGGGAAGCCCATGATTGGGATCAGCTCATGCTTGCTTGTCCGCACATCGCTGAGGAAATTCGCTCTGCACGGGTACAACTGACACACGAACTATTCCAGCATCCTGCTAATCCCTACGAATGTTATCTGATTTCCCAAACAGAGATAGAGATATTGAGCCGTCTTTGTTCGGCTTTGGACATCGCTAGCCTGCCAGATGCTTGGAAACACTTCTGGCAACAATTCCAGCACTCTTCCCCCTCTCCCCCTCCCCTCCTCTGGGCTACTGTTGCCCGTCGTCAAGGCTTATTTTCTTTACACATAGCTCCGATTGAGATAGCAGAAATACTTTCACCGATTTGGCAGCGGCAACCTGTGGTGTTAATTGGCAGCACTTTAGAACCGGAAACGGAAGCTCCGATTTTTCGCCAGCGCTTTGGATTAGGTGGGGAATTGACTTGTCTGAAGTTCTCGGACAGCCAAACAGAAGCCATTCAACTGTACGTACCACATCAGTTTCCCTTGCCAAACACGCCAGAATTTCAAGCCGCGTTTATTCACAAAGTCCGGACGCTGGTTTGTCTGAGTGCAACATCACCAGGACTAACAGTTGTATTAGTAGGAGATGTACCGCTGAAGGCACAACTAGGAGCAATTCTGGCTTCAGAGTTTGGCTCACGAGTGCAGGTAGAAAAAACTTGTTTAGATGAAAATGGCATTTTAGTTAGCGGTTGGGAATTTTGGCGAGAGCATCAAAAAGTTTTGCCTGCACCCCAACTGATCGTTATTGCTACCTTGCCTCTGCCATCTCTCGAACATCCGCTTGTAGCAGGCAGAGTAGCTTATTATAAGCGATCGCATCAAGACTGGTTTCGTTTGTTTCTGTTGCCCGCAGCTTTGAACGAATTGCAAAGAGCGATCGCTCCAGCACGAGAAAGTCAAGGTATCGTGGCTCTACTTGATAGCCGGGTGGTAAACCGCAGTTATGGCGCTCAAGTTCTGGCTGCCCTTAGTCCCTTGGCACGCATTAACTATCTCGATCCCAGTTTGTTTTCCCAATCTGGCGAAGACAATTCTCCATAGTAATTAGTCATTTGTCCTTTGTCATTTGTCAAAAATCTTGACCAATGACTAATGACCATTAAGCGTTATCATCAGCCTTAGCAGATATTTAATGCAGTCAAATTTGAAATTTTGATTTTTCATGGTAGGTGAGCAAATGGGTGAAGCAAAGCGTCGTAAAACCGCACTGGGAGAAGATTACGGCAAGAGCCAACAGACTCGCATCTTACCTTGGGTTCCAATCACCAAATCACAAGCAGAACTATTTGTCAAATGGACAAATCGCGGTGCCTGGATTGGCATTGGCCTTATGGTTGTAGCTTGGGTGACAATCCGTTTTATTGGCCCAGCTTTTGGTTGGTGGCAAGTTGTCTGAAACTATTTCTCTGATCGACAAACAATCCCACCCTTTTTCAAGGGTGGGATTTTTAATGGTATCTACCTTCACATTAGTCCCTAGAGCATAGATTCATACTAGGTTGCAGTCAAAGATAGTACTTCCCTCACCCCGCCTGTCGGCACCCCTCTCCCAATTTGGAACAGGGGAGGGGGTTGGCATCAGTATTCAGAAATTGTCTTTATGGGTGAGACAAGGGAGACATGGGTGACAAGCTAGTACGGGCGGGTTTTGATAGATATTTTGTGATTGAAGCTTATAAATTTGTGACTAAACCCGCCCTTACTAACCATTAACCACTAACCACTAACAATTAACCAATGTAGAGACGTGCCATGGCACGTCTCTACAACCACCTGCCTTTGGGTAGACGTTTGTGGCAATTTTAAGCTAAAGTTGTAATGAGTTTATTTTAAATTAAGGCGCGATCGCAAAGTTGTCAAGAAGCACAAAAATTGCTCTCGCTGAGTATGTGATTTCCACAGCAATAGTGAAAGGCAACCTGGGGGAGTGCATAATGCTTAGATATATAAAATAACAAATAAATATTCACAAGAAAAAATTGCCCGAACAGTTAAAAAGCATAAAATATGCAAAAACCGACGATATCTACACAACCAATTCGTTCTTTAGAAGATGCCCTAGAGCAGTGTCAAGCGCTGGGTATGCGCGTCAGTCGCCAGCGTCGGTTCATTCTGGAATTACTTTGGCAAGCAAAAGAGCATCTGTCTGCTAGAGAAATTTACGATCGCCTCAATCAGCAAGGTAAAGCGATCGGTCATACTTCTGTATACCAAAATTTAGAAGCATTATCTTCTAGTGGCATCATTGAATGTATTGAACGCTGCGACGGGCGTTTATACGGCAATATCAGTGACTCTCACAGCCATGTCAACTGTCTTGATACTAACCAAATATTAGATGTTCATGTAACATTGCCAGAAGATATCATCCGCTTAGTTGAAGAACAAACAGGAGTTCGGATCACTGACTACAGTATTAACTTTTACGGTTATCGTGATTCCAAAGATTAAGAACTGGGGACTGGGGACT
This sequence comes from Fischerella sp., assembly GCF_013388695.1. NCBI lineage: Bacteria > Bacillati > Cyanobacteriota > Cyanophyceae > Nostocales > Hapalosiphonaceae > Fischerella > Fischerella sp. Next base: position 45,618 of record NZ_JACAEU010000014.1, on the reverse strand, counting down.
GGGCATAGGGAGTGGGTGAGAATCATGAATGCTGAAAATTTCATAATTCATAATTCATAATTCATAATTTTTATTCCCTAGCCGTTAAAAATTCAGCCCAAAATTGTCTCATCATCACCATAATCCTCATATAAATCCGCTGACAAAATTGGTTTGCCTTCTGCACTTTCAATTAGCGTGACTTCAGAGGTATCTTTTAACCAAGCGGCTGTGTTTTCAGAGGAAGAGGAGATGGAGATATCGGTATAAGACGACTCTAACAGCAAACTTTTAATTGCTTGAAACTCTTCTAATGAGAAAATTGCACCATTGATAGCGGCAATCTCTCTGTTGATGTCGCTTAGAATAGCTTCAAATAAGCAGGTGTTAGTGACATTGACTGACTGGAAATTCACTCCTGTGAGATTGGCACCTGTGAGATTGGCACCTGTGAGTTTTGTACCTGTCAGGTTGGCGCGTGTGAGATTTGCCCCTGTGAGGTTCGCGTATGCAAGATTTGCTCCTTGCAAGCTGACTCCGGCTAAATTTGCCCCTATTAACTCAGCATTTGATAAATCTATCTGCTCAAGATTTGCGCCAGATAACACTACTTGTGGCAAGTAAGCTGCTGATAAATTGAGAGAAACAAGGGATGTTGAGTGCAGGTGTGTGGCGAAAGCAGCTTTATCTAAAACTGCTGTTCTAGCAATCAGCATCATTAGTGCTTCTGGCTGGAATTGTGCCAAATTGTCTGGATTGCCACAAGGCCAAAACGGAACTTTCGTTTTTTGATGACAAGCACAAAGCAATAAAAACACATTCAATCCCACAGCTGCATTTACTTGTTCTACATTTACGGGGTTTTGCAGTGCCTGAAAATGAGTTAAAGCTTTGTGTGTGATACCTTCGTCTAACCAACGACCTCGACAGTAAGCATACCAAAAAGGCAGCAGGCGATCGCACAATATCTCAAAGGAGAACTCTTGCTTTGGTTCCCTCTCTAAACCCTCAATCACAAGTTCTTGTATTTCCTGACTGAGAATTCCGAAACCGAGTAAATTATAAACATGCTGAGCAATGCTACTAGGAGATTCCAGCACAAACTTAATTTCACCATAAGCGCTTTCTTGGCGTTGGGTGAGTAATTTTAGTTGAGTAACAATAGCTTGAACGCAGAGAAATCTTCCTAATTTGGGATGAGAGAATTCAATTCTACAATCGGGAGTAGGAGGAGTAGGGGAAGAATAAGAAAAATAACTCTTGACCCTTGACTCTTGACTCTTAAAATAAAAAGCTGGTAGCGTCGTGTTATTCGCTTCGTCAGGTAAATCAATTTGATGGCGTTGGGAGTGCAAAATTTGTAACGCGATCGCTTGCATTTGTGCGAGTACATCTTGGGGATGGCGACCTTGGAGAAGATTGGCGATCGCATCTTGTGTACGATGGATATAATTTGAACCCGATCGCAACAGCATTGTCTTGATGCCACCAGGTTGAGGATAACCCAACAACCAGCGATTTAACCGATGGTGAATTTCCCATAAAAGCGTTGCGTTGGTTTTTGCTTGAGTATTGGCAGCTAGTAGTAATAGTTCATCATCTAGCAGTCCGTCCCGATGTAAAACACCCAACAAATAAAGCATTAAAGGTTGACGGACAAGGTGAGAAAGTTGCGGTAGCTTGGATGTAGCAGAAAATAATCCTGACTGTTTGAGAAAAGTAAAGAAGTTTTGGGCGATGGGCAATGATTGCACTTTTGCCCACTGTTGAAACCATTGTCTCCACTCTTCCTGATCCCAGGGCTGAATGCGAATTCGCCGCAATGGCAGTGCTAGTTCTTTGCTAATTTCCTGCAAAGTTTTTGACTGACTCGTCAACACAATCTTATGGCGAGATTGAGATTGCAGATTGAGTAACTGCTGCATAAAAATGATTTTTGCTCGATTACCTTGATGAGAAACAGGTAGTTCATCCAGATCATCTAGCAGCAAAAGACACCGGGGATAGTCTTGTTGCAACCAATCACAAAGGTTAGTTTGAGAATGACCTGTAAAACCAGAATTCAGCGTTTCTGCTAAATTTTTACCGTACTTTATATCCCGCAGGCGAATTAGTATCGGCATCCACGTAGGGTAAAGTTCTTTTGCTACAGTTGCTGCCCACATTTGACAGAAACTAGTTTTTCCATAACCAGGTTCCGACTCGATCGCAGTAATAGTTTTTAAATCAGTTAATTGTTGCTGTGCCCATGTCATTAAATCAACTGATTTAGCAGTTTTTTGCTCTGGTTGGGAATCACTCTCATTGATTGGTAAGCCGTTTGGGGGAACATAAATATCCTTAAGAGAAAAGGATTCCATCAGCAAAGGTTCAGACTGCTTCTGCATTAAACTGGCTCGGTAGTATTCCCTGTATAAGTCAATTTTGTCACCTACACTTAAGCTTATTTCTGGGGGTTGTAGTTCCTTATCAGTATCAGTCGAGCTAGCAGACAGTGAATTTCCCAATCCAACAAATTTTTGCAGCTGGGCTAAAGGAGGGGCATTTTCAGCTATGACTGCCAGTAAATGACCGCTCAAAGAATTTTGGAGGCGCTGCGTTATCAATTTAGCTTCTGCTTCCTCCACACCATTGGCGATAAACCACGCTACAGCAGCATTATTCATCTGTTGCACCAGTAATGAATCTGCAACCAAACTCAGGGCTTGTTCAGCTTGAGTATCGCTGAGTTTTCCTGGACGAAGAGTTTTGAGTAGCCCTTGCAGTTGAGGATCTTGCAGAGGTCGCCCATGTCTCCGTGTCTTTGTGTCTTTGTGTCTTCGTGTCGGAACATCGCCCAGCATTACCCGGTCTAGCCAAGGTCTTCGTAAGTTGTGTTCCCAATCAAGAACTTGTTGCAAACCTTGCAGGTAGGCAATTTGAAATGCCAACCATGTACCTTCATTGCGTTTTAATGGCTTTTTTTGCGTAATTGCGCGGGCAAGGCTGGCTGTCAACTGAGCAATTACGCTGATTTCCTGCCAAACTGTATCTAGGGGTAGTTCTAACACTTCTGCTAGAGTACAAATGTCTAAAGGCATCAAACTTTTGACTTCCATATCCTGAACAATACGGAAGGCAATAACTGCTATCTGTCCGGGCGATAATCCTGCGATTTCAGGTATTTCTAGATAATATTCTGCCAACCAATGCCGAATACTCAAGTTCATTTAATTACATATTTAATGGCTGCCTATGGCAATTATCATCGATTTTTTTGTCTTCACAAACAGGTGACAATGAGGGGATAAGTTAGATATCAAAGCTGTTTTCGATTTGAGAAAAACAGCATCAAAAGTATTTTCAAGTGGATTATGAGCGATCGCCCTCTGAAATTATTGCTGGTTGACCAAGATCCTATTTTCCGACTAGGATTACGGGTTGCTCTAGAAGAATTTTCTGATTTGCAGGTGGTATCAGAGGCAGACACAGATACCAGTGTGTTGCAGATTTTAGCAGAACTTGCCCAAAAAGACCCTACCAGCGTGAATTTAGTTGTCTTGGAACTTGGCAACGGTCGCTCTATTCCCAGCCAGCAACTAGGTTTACAACTGTGTCGGCAATTGAAAACTCAGTATCCCAACCTACCAATCTTGCTCCTCAGCTCTCTTCAAAACCAAGGGTTGCTATTGGCAGCTAGGACAGCTGGTATAGATGGTTACTGCCCCAAAGGTACACCTGTTTCTGAAATAGTCACTGCCATGCAAGAAGTGGCAGCAGGTCGTTCCTATTGGTATTGGGAACCGGGGGGAGGTGGGGAGGTAGGGAGAATAAGAACTCCTCATTTTTCCCAAAGTCCTTTCTTGAGATTTTTAGAAAAACTGCGTTTATCAGGAACTGCTCAAATAGACGCCAACTTGGCAGCAGTGACGGCACGTTTGCAAGTTCCCGGACAGCCAGAACTAGAACGGGCAATTTTAGCGGGACAGCGACGAGAATTGCTAGCGGCTCGTTGGCTAGTTAATCATTTGTTGGCGACACCACAACCACAGCCAGTAGATGAGCAAATAGCAGATATTTCCGAACAACTACCACCCCCTCCCGTAAATCTCTCTAGTAGTGCGATCGCCAAAAATGCCCCCTCTCTACTTAGCCCCAGAGCGCTGCAAGCAAAACTATTTGCATCTTGTATTAATAAACTGCAATCGCCTTTGCAAAATATTACAGATGTACCATTGGAAATCGACATTTTGCGCCCAGATAAAAAACGAGAATTGCTTTATTTGATTTTGCAAAAAATTGCTGAGGTTCTGGATGAGCTACGTAGTTCTAAAATTGAAATCAAGCAATTATCTGAACTCAAAAATACAATCTTGTATGATTTATGGGAAGAAGTAACTACAGAGTTTTTTGGTAAGTTTTCTCTAGTGAGATTAGGTAATAATCGTGTCGAAATAGTGAAAATTTTACTACAAAATTCGGCAGTAGTGCAAGCAGAAATTCTCAAGCAAATTCCGTTTGTTGTAGAATTGTTTAATTATTTGCTATTTCAAACAAATTTGACTATTGACAATACAAACTATCCGGCGGGTAGTTTTGAAGCTAATCAGCAAGCAGAAATGTTGTTAGAAAATTTATTAATTCAGATAGGTAATGGTGTAGTACAACCACTACTAAGCTATTTAGCAGATGTAGAAGATATTAAGCAAAATTTTTATGACCGCAAATTAATTTCGACGCGAGAAATGGAACGTTTCAGAAATAATTTGTCTTGGAAATATCGGATGAGAAATTATGTAACAGAACCGAAGGCAATTTTTGAAAGCCGCTATGAACTATTCGTATTTGCTCCACGCGGTATCGCCAAAACTTCAATTTATGCTCCCCGTGGGCAAGAGTTAGCCCAACTTTCAGGAATTGCTCTATTGGTGACTTTAGGGCTAGAATTTGGTGATGCGATCGCGCCTCGTCTGCGATCGCTACTATCTTTCTTAGGTAGGGGAGTCGTCTTCGTACTAACGCAAGTAGTTGGTCGAGGTTTAGGTTTGATTGTTCGTGGTATTTTACAAGGTATTGGTAGTGTTTCACTATCAGAAGGGAAGAATAAAAAGCTATGAGTCAAGTCAAGAGTCAAGAGTCAAGAGTCAAGAGTTCTTCTCTCCATCACCCCATCACCCCTACCCTACAGGAAGCCGCTTGCGCGTCTACACCCCATCACCCCATCTCCCATTCATAAATTCCAATCGCGACGGAAATGAAAAAAACTTTCTAAAAATTCTTGCAACATAGTATTACTTTGGAACATTTGCTGATTCCACTCGTTTGCAGTTTTTTCTAAAATCTCTGAAAAACTCACAGAGATAGGAGATAAATTCGCTATGCGATCAATTTTTATTTTTTTGGCGATCGCCAAAGCAATAACATTAATTAACTCAATAGCTTCTGCTCCTAATATGGAAGCCCCTAAAATTTCTCCATTACGTCGAACAATAAATTTACAAATACCTGTGGTTTCTTCTTGGATTTGGGCTGCTGCCAGGGTTTTGAAATATTGTCGTAACACTAAAATTTCATCTTGATGATATTGGCGTTTTGCTTGTGCTTCTGTCATACCAACTTGCGCCAACATGGGCTGAGAAAATACTCCCCACGGAATACAACTATAATTGACTTTATTCCAGGGTAAAAATAGAGCATTTTTTATAGCAATTCTTGCTTCATAATTAGCAATGTGAGGAAATTCATAGCCACCAATTACATCACCACAAGCGAATATGCGGTGGTTTGTAGTTTGGAGTTTGTCATTCACTACCAGGCGACGATGATGCCATTTCACACCTACCGCAGCCAAATTAAGAGATTTAATATTCGGCTGCTGTGCAGTTGCTACTACAATTTCATCTGTTTCAATCGCCTTATCTCCCACCTGAAGCCACTTTTTATCGTCTATTAACCGCACCTGAGTAACTGCTGTGTGGGTAAGGACACGCACACCCTCTGCTTCCAGTTGCGCTTGTAAGAGTAGAGCTATTTCTGGATCGGTATGGCTAATTATAGAGGGACGATTTATTACTAAGGTAACGCTGCAACCCAATCGCACTAAAGTTTGCGCTAACTCGATGCTTTGGGGGACACCGCCAATAATTACCCAATTTTTAGGTGATACAGAACTGCTAAGGGACTGCCAAATATTAGACAGGGTAAGAAAGCCTGTTTTTTGCAATCCTTCAATCTCTGGAATTATTGGAACTGAACCACTAGCCAGTAAATAGGTACGTGCCCGTAACAAACGGTCATTAACAACAAATGTCAAATTTGGTGAGGATTGAAACTGACCCTCACCGACAATAACATCAACACCTCGGGCAGCTAAGATAACAGGTGAATGCTGTTCTTCGATATTGGAGGCAATGCCGCGAGCATACAGCATTGCTTCTGGCCATGCCACAGAAATTTGGTATTTTTCTGCGGTGTCAGGGTATAAAACTCCAAGACCAAATTGCCCAGCATTACTTACCTGACGAGAGAATTTGCCTATCTCGCTAAAAACGTGGTGATGAATAAATTCATAATTAGTTTTTGGCTCTACCAAAGCGACTTTGGCTCTTAATTGGGTTGCCATAAGGGCAGCCTCACGCCCTGCAAGACTGCCACCAATAATTACGACATCGTAGTCAATAGTCATTAGTCAAGGGTCAAGGGTCAAGGGTCAAGGGTCAAGGGTCAAGAGTCAAGGGTCAATATTTTGACTCTGGACTTTTGACTCTGGACTCTGGACTAATGAAATAGCGTCTAATAAACGCTGATTCTCAGAACATAAGCGTACAGCAACACGAAAATAGCGATCGCCAAGTTCAGGGAAACTCAAGCAATCACGGATTAAAATCTGGTGATGCTTGAGTAGTTGTTGCTGCAATTGGGAACTAGGCTGCTGTGATTTCACAAGTAAAAAGTTAGCAGCGCTTGGCAAGGGTTGCAAACCTGGAATTTGGGCTAAACCCTCAAACAGTTGGTTGCGTGTCGCTGGTAGCCATGCCCAGGTTTGCTCCTGAAACTCCCGATCGCCTACTGCGGCAACTGCTGCGGCTTGGGCAAGGATGTTGACTGGCCAGGGGTCACGCCAAGACTGCCAGCGCCGCAAACGATCGGGATGAGCGATCGCATAACCTAACCGCAATCCAGGGAGACTGTAGAACTTGGTTAGCGATCGCAAAATTACCAAATTGGGATATTTTTGCACTTCCCCAATCAGGCTTTGTTCCTGATGCGGAGGCAGAAAATCCATAAACGCCTCATCCACCACTACCAAAGCAAATTCCTCTAGGTAGGGCAAAATGTCTGCTCGCGAAAATAACTTTCCCGTTGGGTTATGGGGGTTATTTAGGAGTAGTCCTTTGTCCTGTGTCATTTGTCGTTTGTCAAGAATCGATGACAAATGACCGTTGACTAAAGAAAGAGGAAATTCCAGCACTTGAGCGTCGTATGCCGTTAGCGATCGGTAGTAGTCGCCAAAGGCTGGAGTAATTAAAGCTGTTGCGGCGAATTCTGCAAATTCTTTTCCTGCTAGTGTCAGTAATTCTGCCGAACCATTACCCGGCAGAATCCACTCAGGCGGCAGTTGATGAAACTGACCCAGAGCCTGTCTCAGTTCATGGTAGTCAGGGTCAGGATAGTGCCTAAGATTACCCAGTTGAGACTCAATTGCAGTTAACGCACTGCTTGGGGGTCCCAACGGGCTGATACTCGCAGAAAAATCAACAATAGCACCAGGGGAACAGCCAGCCAGTGCCGCTGCCCAAGCTAAATTCCCCCCGTGTGCTGTTTGCCGCATCAAACAAGAGTTCCCTAGAAAAACACCACTGATTAAGATTTTGGGGGTGCAACTTTTTCTCTAAACAGCTTTCCAGCAGAGAAGGCAGGAACCTTAGTTGCAGGAATTTCCATCTTTTCGTTGGTTTTGGGGTTGCGTCCTTCGCGGGCTTTGCGTTCGCGTGATTCAAAAGAACCAAATCCCACCAACGTCACTTTATCGCCAGAAGAAACAGCTTCAATGATCGTTTCCAAAGCAGCAGTTAAGACTGCATCAGCTTGTTTTTTGGTTACGCTAGCCTTTTCAGCTACGGCATCAACTAATTCACCTTTGTTCATGTCAAACTCCTTGAGTTTTACTTGAGATTGCGTACAGATGCGCCTTGACGCATCTTTACTTAAACCCCTGTTTTGAGATTTACAAAGTCACCTTTTTGAGTATTTATGCTTAAAAACGCTGTAACTCTCATAGGCTCGACTTTTCAATGAATCATTCTAAAGTGTTCAAGCCAGAAGTGGATAGATGAAACCATTAATTTATATAGATTTCAGGATTTTTTATTTAAAAAGGGTGTTTGTTTCACTAAAAACACCCGCAAAAGTAAGAAAAAATACTTAGAAAAAACCCCTGTTGCGAGGGGAACAGGGAGATTTGTTAGAGATATGGGGGTAGGGGAAGTAGAGGTAGTGAGGAGAGAAAATCTTTCTCTATCTCTGTTTTAATGTTTTATTAACCAAGATTTAGAATTATGAATCATATTGATTAAGCCACTAAGAACTTGATTATAAGTTCTGTAAATTTATCGACCTGTATCGCTATCTAACGGGCTTCCTCCCAATCTTCTATCTGCAACCCGTTTACCCGACCAAATTCACCTGTATTATGCGTTACTAATATTAAACTATTCGCCAAGGCAATAGATGCAATTTGTAAGTCATTGGGACCAATGGGAGTTCCACTCACAGCCAAGTCAGCGCGAATATGTCCGTATATTATTGCAGCAGCATCATCAAAAGGCAGAGAAACAAACAAATTGAGAAATTGTTGCTGTCTGGCTAATGTTCGCTCAGGATGATTGCTTCTCATCGCTCCATAAAATAACTCTGCCTTGACTATCGAACACACAGCAATATCTGCTACTCTTGTTGCCTGCAAACGTTCCCTAATTGCCACCGACCTACCATTGAGATAACGGATGCAAACATTGGTATCTAACAAATACCTCACAAGATTTCTTCTCTTTGCTCAAACACACCCTCAGAATCAATAACAATAGGGTCATCCTGGCAACTACCATAAGTCTGCTCAAAAAAACCAGCAGGCCAGCCCAATTCTTCTGGTGTTTTCATCTGCGCCGATAGTTCTAGTGGCTGAAAAATCACCATCACTTCTAAATCTTTGTCCGTTATACCCACTGGAATTTCTAAATGTAAAATCCCATCTTTGCCCACATGAGAGCGTAATTTTATACTCTGCATTTGCCTTGTCTTCAATTTATCGGTTAGTTACAAGCCCCATCCCCTTGTGGGTGGGGCGGTTGACAGATAGATTCATTCTAGAGTTTCAAGGAATTCACCAAACCACACTAATGAGGAGATAGAAAAGTAGGTCAAGATGGGGTAAGAATGAGTATTTGCACATCGTGCGGGCGAATCAAACCAGAATAGAGCGATCGCTCTATAAAGTGATATCTCCCAGCGGTGCTGCAAGCAGACAGCGATCGCGAGCTTCTCAGTAGTGATAGGTAATTCGCGTTATTCAGCATCGCTTCGACGCTCGTATAACTCTGACAATGTTTTTAAACCGAAGTAATCCATTAAAACTTCTTTGGAAAAATTACACAGATTTGAACCACATTTTTTTTGGGAAAGAGGCGAGGAATCGCCATCTCCCCGCCTCCTCATCTGGTTTGAAAATCAACCTCACCCCGTCCTATCGGACACCCCTCTCCTTATACCAATTTGCATTCTAAAGTGTCATTCTGAACGGAGCGATAGCGAAGTGAAGAATCTCGCGAGATACTTCGCTTCACTTCGTTACGCTCAGTATGACAAAATTACAGTTCCAAATGCGGATTGGTATTAGCAAGGAGAGGGGAAGGGGTGAGGTTTTTCATTCATTCTGGTGTACACAGGTCATGATGGCTACTCATCGCTTCGGAACCTGCAAGCCACGACGCTCAAGCATTTGTCGCACCTCTGGGCTAGGAGTATAGTTATAGCCAAAAGAAGAACGCTCAGAATCATCCATAACTTGAGGTGTGAGCAACACAATTACCTCATTGCGCTGGTTCTGTTTATTTGTCCTTCTAAACAGCGAACCAATGAGGGGAATATCACCTAAGATCGGAATCTTGGAAACAGTCGCTCTATCTGTGTCTTGAATGATACCGCTGAGAATTAGCGTTTGACCATCGCGCAGGCGAACCAAGCCAGAATTGAGCGATCGCTGAGACACCAAAAATATTCTTTGGCTACCACCTGAACCTAAATTAATATTTTCTGATGCTTGGGGTGCTTTGACAGTAGGAGCTACCGATAGAGAGACAAAACCATTGTCATCAACGCGATCGACTTTGACAGCTAAGGTTAAACCCACATCCTCTTTCTCCGCTGTCACAGTTTGTGTAGAACTGCCATCACCGCGAGTGATTTCGTTCTTAATGTTTCCTACTACTTGCTGAGTCAGGTTAACATTAGCTGTTTGACCTTCTTGCACAATTAAAGTCGGGTCGGTCAAAATTTTGGCATTGCCACTTTGCACCTGAGATTGCAAACTCAAAAGAAAACGTTTAGGGAACTGGTATAAAGTTGGCAAACTGAATTCAGCAGTTGCACGCGCACCTTCTGCAAAACTAGCAGTTCGTCTTCCAGTCGTGGGGTCAGTAGTAATCGTTACCGTATCTGGCGTTCCTGGTGTGAAATTGGAAAGACCAGGTTGAGTTGGATCGCTGTCTGTTGGAGAAACAGGTTGGAGGAAGGTCGCATCTCCTGGAATGTCCTGCACAACTAGACCGTCTTGTATAACTCTCAGACCTGAGCCTCCATTCGGTACTGTAAAAGACCCGTTTTGGTCAAAGAATGGCTTTCCTGTAATTGGATTGCTGATCACAGGTGTACTACTCACACTGGTTGCTGCTTCTGCACTAGTGGGTGGTCTAGAACCACCAAAATTCAGAGATGCAGCACCGCCATCATTGACAAAGAAGTTATTGCCAACGCCAAAGGAAAAACTAGTGTTAACATCTTTGGTATTTAAAAGGTTAACATCGATAATCTTGACGTTAACTGCTACTTGCCGACGCCGAATATCCAATTGAGTAAGTTGAGCCATTGCAATCTCAACTAGTCTAGGAGGGCCAATCAAAGTCAGGGAATTTGTACGCTCGTCTCCTAATGCCTGCAAACCTCGGAGTAGAGGCTTGGAATCTTGAAAATCAATGCGTTGAGTTTCAACTCTTGTTTCTGTAGTTGTTTGAGTTTGAGTAATCGGAGCGGCTCCAGCAGCTACAGGCACTGCACTGACGTTGGTTACTTGTCGTTCGCGGTTGACAGCACTTTCTGCACCCAAGGACACCAAAAAGTTTAGGGCAGTTCCTATCGTGACCTGATTAAGTCGCAGGTTCCGCATCACCACATCACGTGTGGAATTGGGTAGTTTCGGCCCTACAAAAACTGTGCGTCCGCTACGGTTAGCTTCCAGACCACTCAAACGCAAGACATAGTTAAACACATCTTGCACTGGCTCGTTTTCTATATCTAGAGAAATTGTCTGTCCTCCTTGTCCTCCTTGTGTTCCAGTTGCATCGGCTCCTGTATAAGCCAGGTTCAAGCCAGCAGCACGAGCAAGCAGTGACAGCACTTCGCGTACCGGCGCATCTCGCAGCACTAGGCGGGGTACACGTTCTTGAGTTCCTAAGTCAACTGCGCTGGGAGAGGCATCAATATTAGAGATGGCTATGTCTCCCACTGGTGGAGCGACGGCTCTAGGTAAGAAAGGCGGAGCTGGGGTTGGAGGTTGACCCGGCCCGGCTGTTTGCGCTGGTGTGCCATCAATGCTGACTTGCGGATTAGGAACGACAGGTGGAACCGATGGGGTTGGTATGGGTGCTGGTGCTGGGTTAGGCGTAGGTGCTTGGGGAGGTGTGGGTGCTGATGCTGTGGTTCCTCCTGTGGGAGCAAAGCCAAGTGTGATATCGTTTGCTCCTCGGTCTACAGGTTGGCTGCTAGGGGCGCTGTCAGCCCCAATCACCAACACTCTGATGCTATTGGCATCCAACTGAGTAACTTCAATGGAGGTAATTCCGGGAGCGGGGTTTTCTTTGCGGAAGCTATTGCCTTGGGGTAAGCGTAGTTGAGTATTAATAATATCTGCAACTAAAGTTTTACCTCTTTGTGTGGTAAAAATTTGGGGGCGGGAGCCAGAAGAAGTTTTTAAAATAAGGTTGATTCCGCCATTAGCTGTTTTTAGCTGCACATCCGTAATTTTAGTAACTTGTGCTTGGGCTGGATGAGCCGCTAAGAAAACTATAGCGGTTGCGCCTAATATTAAACTGTTACCGTGAAGCTGTTTCACAGTTCATTCCTCACATTAAACCGATTTCTAGACAATTTTTGAAATTTTTGTGTAGCTAGCTAGGGCGGAAATAAATTTCCGACTAAAACCTGTTAAGACAGGATTAAATTTAACTCAGACACATGGTATTTTTGCGTAAGTGCGATCGCTGTTGTTGCTATAATTCCCTAAAAACCTGCATAAAATAACACTGTTTAATCAAATTATTTTGAGAATTTTCATTCATAGTTAGCGATCGCCTGAGAAAACCTACAAACAAACTTAACCTTGAGTAAATTTTGACCAAAAAGAGCGCGAAAAAATCTCCCAACCCCCGAAATATGGGGGGTTAAGACAAAGTTGTACATGACCTTTAACCCTCTATTAAGCTGTTGCAGTTAAGCTAAAACACATTTAATTTGCATGAACATTTTTTTTGAACTTCTTGTGGGGTGGGCGTCTCGCCCGCCCAGATTATGCAATTTCAATGTGGAAAAGCTTACAAGTATTCATGTTTTCAGGAAAAAGAGTAAATCTCTCTCCCCACCTCCCCTTGGGGGAATTAAAAATTAAAAATGTAAAATTCAAAATTTTTAATTTTTAATTGACAACTCCCCATCACCCCATCACTTCTTCAGCGCTGCTTGGACAGCTGCAATTTCTTCTGGAGTAAGCGGCATCAATGCCTGTAATTGGAAAGATGTAGAAATTGGTGCTGGCCCCATCCTAATTGCCACTTTACCTGGTTCTGGAGCAGGTTCTGGAGCTAATGTGGATTGATAGTCCTTGACTATCAACAAAGGCTGCAAACGTTCAATATTGCGAAGAATTGATTGCGTTTGTTCATAAGTGCCAACAATTTCGATATTGACGCTCCTGCGTTTCAGCTTACCGTCAACCTGTAGCCCTAATGAACCATCGGTAATCGGTTCAGCTTTATCTGAAGCTGGCACAAATTTCTTCAGTTTAGCTCTAACAGCATTAGCAGAAATTTTACCGTTGCCAGACTCAACCAAACGATTCAAATCCAGCAGTAATGTATCCAAAGTTTTCTCGTTAGCAAACAATCCTAACACCTGGGTTTGTTGTTGTTTGGCATCTGCTAACTCTTGCTTTACCTTGTCTATCTGTTTGATGGTGGCTTTCTTTTGGTCAATTTGCCCTTGCAGTTCACTTTGTTTTGCTTGCTGTTGCTGAAAGGTGTCCCAAGCTGGCACAACCAAGTTCAGCAACATGTAAAGTGCCCCGGCAAATCCTAACACCCCCACTAGGATGCCGATGATTTTGGGTGTGAAGGTGATGCCAAAAACAACGGGGTAGGTTGATGATGCCCCTTCCTCGAACTCCCCACCTTCTACAAAATTAAAATCTTCACTCAGCGTCATTTTTGAATGACTCCTGTTTGTTGTAGACTGCGAATGCGTGCGACTAATCCCACTGTGCCTTTTTGCTCCAACTCTCTGATTAACTCCGAAGCGGGAACATCGCTCAAGCTAGTTTGAATGTTGTATCTGACTATTTGAGGTGGTTTAATCGCTACACCTTGAGGAGGAAAATTTTTCATAGGTGCATCTACTAATTCTGCTGAGACAATTTTTGCTTCACTAGCTTTAAAGAAACGAGATTGTTGCAGAATCAGCAAAAAATCGTTGACATCGTTAAAGGAGCGAGCTAAGCCAGTAATTGCCATTCCGCCAGCGGGATTGGGTGGTGGTTGTCCCTCTACTGGGGCAGCAGGTGGTGTTTGTCTAACATTCTCAATTTGTACTGACGCTGGAATGCGATCGCGCAAATCTTGTAACATTGCTGACCAAGGACGAATCTGATCGAACACGGCAACTAAAGATTGCGTTTCCCCCTTGACTTTGTTGGTTTCTTCCCGAATTTTGTTAATGCTACCGATTTGTGCATCTAAGCTCTTGCTCTCCTCCTCCAGTTGCGCTATCAACTGCTCTAACTCGGCATTTTTCGCTTGCAAAAGCCACCAACCAGTTCCCGCAAAAGCTGGGAAAAGCACACCAATCCCCACTCCTATAAATACAGGTGTTAAATTTCCCGGCTTGAGTGATGATTTCGGCTTCTTTTCAGTATTTTTCTGGAAATTTGGGCGGTCTTTAAGAAAGTTAATATCTAAACTGTACATTTTTAGTCATTAGTTAGTAGTTAGTGGTTAGTGGTTAGTGGTTAGTGGTTAGTCTCCCCCTCTCCCCATCTCCCCATTGCCCCTTATCCCCACAAAGTGGGGGCCCCCCTTCCCCATCTCCCACTCTCCCTTTCACGCCTCCCGCACACCAAGACCAAGCACTATTCCCAATCCGGGACGTTGCACGGCTGGAAATTTTTCTTCGTCAACTTGCAGTGACAAAGACCCAATTGGATCTACTTGAGAGGTTGGTAAACTCAATCGTTGTGTGAAGAACTCATCAAGCTGTGCTAATCCGCCACCCGGTCCCGCCAGCAAAATCTGCGCTACTTCCAAATTTTCACTTTGATTCAAATAAAAATCGATGGAACGGCGCAATTCATCCGTAAGTTCTCCCAACACCCGCATCATCGCTGCCATACCAGGATTAGCTTCGGTGACACCAGTTTTTCCACCCTCCATAGGAGTTAAAGGAATGGTCATTCCCTGCAACAGTTCCATGTCTCGTGATGCAGGTAAGTTCATTGCCCTTGCTAGTGCCATTTGCATCTGATAAGTCCCAAGTGGAACTGTACGCGAAAATTGCGGTACTCCATTGACAACGATCGCAATTTCCGTGCTGTCGAACTCTATATCGACTAGCACAGCGGCTTCTTGTGGGCTAAATTGCCGCAGCTGATCGCGAATTGTCCGAATCAGTGCAAAACTGTTAATCTCTAAAACATCGACTTGCAGTCCTATTTGCTCGAACGTATTTATATAGGTATCAGTAATTTCTTTGCGAGTCGCAACCAGAAGCACCTGTACCTTTTCTATGCCATCTTCATCTACAAAGTACCCAAGTTTCTGATAATCCACATCAGCTTCTTCACGAGGATAAGGCAAATACAAACCTGCTTCATGATTTAACACCATCTCTCGCAGTTCCTTATCATCTAACTCAGCTGGAACGGGTATCAGACGCACAATTGAATCTCGTCCCGTTACGGCAGTAGCAACTCTAGAAGCATTGATTTTACTCTCAGAGAGCGCCTGCTGGATGATTTGCGCCATTGTTGGAGGATCGGCAATTTGACCATCGACAAAAACACCTTCTGGAACTGGTACCGATGTTAAGGCGTCTAGTTTCAGACCTTGGCGTTGTTTGCGTAAACGAGCAACATTTACGCATTGTGGAGAAAGCTCAATGCCGACTCCGCCCTTTGATTTGCCAAACAGACTCTTGAAGCTTTTAACCACAGTTTTGCCCGCATGACTGCTAAGTTGAAAAATTTAAATTTTAGTCCAGAGTCAAGAGTCAAAAGTCCAAAGAACTTAAGTTTAACTATTGACTATTGACTCTTGACTATTGACTAATGACTTTATAATCTCGAAAATTCTGCATCAATTTTTCACCCCGGTTTAACTGAACTACAAGCACAATGATTCAAATTCAAAAATGTAAAAGATTAGCTGTTTGGGCGTTACTTGGCTTATTGACAAGCTGGATTGTCAGTTGCAGCACGGGTAACGTCAGTCCAAGCACAAAACAGGCATCTTCAGGAGTGGCAACAATTGAGTTTTGGACGATGCAACTCAAACCTCAATTTACCGACTACTTTCAAAGCCTGATTGCGACTTTTGAATCGCAAAATTCAGGTATAAAGGTTAACTGGGTGGATATACCTTGGGCGGAAATGGAAAACAAAATTTTAACAGCTGTCTCCGCAAAAACGCCACCTGATGTTGTGAATCTGAATCCCGATTTTGCATCGCAATTAGCAGGTCGAAATGCTTGGTTAGATTTAGATACAAAAGTTCCAAATGAGCTAAAGTCAGCATATCTGCCAAATATATGGAAAGCCAGCACGCTGAATGGTAAGAGTTTTGGAATACCCTGGTATCTCACCACACGGCTAACTATTTATAACACTGATTTATTAAAACAGGCAGGTATAAATAAACCACCTGCTACTTACACTGAATTGGCACAGGTGGCGCAACAAATTAAAGATAAAACTGGTAAGTATGCCTTTTTTGTTACTTTTGTTCCGCAAGATTCCGGTGAGGTTTTAGAATCTTTCGTGCAGATGGGAGTAACCCTAGTGGATGCCGAAGGGAAAGCTGCCTTTAACTCTCCTCAAGGTAAAGCAGCATTTCAGTATTGGGTAGATCTTTACAAAAAAGGACTACTTCCTAAAGAAGTATTGACACAAGGACATCGTCATGCTATAGAGTTATACCAGGCAGGAGAAACAGCTTTACTAGCTTCAGGCCCCGAATTTCTCAAGCAGATTGCCAATAATGCGCCTGCGATCGCCAAAGCTTCCGCCACAGCACCACAAATCACTGGTGACACCGGTAAGAAAAATGTCGCTGTAATGAATGTAGTTATTCCGCGCGACACAAAACAACCAGACGCCGCTGTGAAATTTGCCCTGTTTGTTACTAATGACGAAAATCAGCTAGCATTTGCCAAAAAAGCAAATGTCCTGCCATCTACAAAAAAAGCGCTGTCTGACAGTTACTTTAAGGATGTATCGGCAAATGCCTCTAATATAGATAAAGCGCGTGTAGTCAGTGCCAGTCAACTGCAACAGGCAGAGATTCTAACCCCAACCTTGAAGAATTTCAATCTCCTGCAAAAGGCAATTTATGAGAACCTGCAAGCAGCAATGCTAGACGAAAAGACGGTAGATAAAGCCGTAGAAGATGCAGTACAGGAGTGGAACAGTCAATAGTCATTAGTCAATAGTCAACAAACTCTTGACTATTGACTAGTGACTATTGACTCTTTTAAAAAATGTCCGACTAAATACAGCGAACCGCATAAAACGACTAAATCATCTGTCAAGGAAAAAGCCGCTTCTAGCGCGGATGTTAAATCTGGGAAAGTACTACAAATACTCAATTTTGGGCAAATATTTCCAGCTAACTGTGCTAATTCACTAGGATGAGCTGAACTATGATCGGGTACTGGTACTAAATATAATTGGTCATTGGGTCGCAGTAAGGCTTGAAAAATTTTCTCATGCTCTTTAGTCGAAAGCATTCCCATCACCCAAGTGACTGCTTGGACATCTAGGCTATCTACATAATCTCGCAAAACTTGGGCAGCAGCTGGATTATGAGCACCATCAAGCAATAATTTATGGTTTTTCCAGGTAGTCCATTGCATCCGCCCCGGCCACTTAGTTTTGGCCATACCGTTAATTATGGCTTGCTCAGAAATCTGCCAACCTTGTTTTTGCAGGATTTGCAGCGCAGCTAAAGCTAAAGCTGAATTCGTCAACTGAATTTGTCCCTCTAATGGCAAAGGGTATTGAATGGGGTGATCTCCCCACCTCCGGTTCTCCCCATCTCCCAATCTTTCATATTCTGCCCATCCAGTAGAAATTTGACGCGCTGGCTGGGGTGTAAAGATAGGGCATTGTAATTCCAAAATGCGCGATCGCACAACTTTTTCTGCATCTGGTGGCAAAAGGCCAATCACAGCCGGGCATCCAGGCTTGAGAATACCAGCTTTCTCTCTAGCAATATCAGCGATGGTAGGCCCGAGTTGCTGCCAGTGTTCGCGACTAATAGATGTGATAATAGTAACAAGGGGTTGATCGCAAACGTTAGTAGCATCCAAACGTCCTCCCAGTCCTACTTCTACCACTGCAATATCAATTTTTTGCTGAGCGAAATACAACCAAGCTGCTGCTGTCACCACTTCAAATTGAGTCGGTGACTCTTCATCCGGATCAATAGCAGCTTCGACTTGCAGTAATAATTTGCAAAATTCCTCAGAAGAAATAGGCTGTTCGTTAAGGCAAATGCGTTCTGTCCAATCAACTAGGTGAGGAGAAGTATAACGTCCTGTGCGATAACCTGCCTCCGTGAGAACCGAAGAAAGATAGGCACAAACAGAACCCTTACCATTAGTGCCAGCAACGTGAATTACCGGAACTTGGTGATGTGGACTACCAAGATTTGTCAATAATTTCACTATACGTTCCAACCCCAGATGAACGCCAAATTTTTGGAAGGGTTGGAGTAAAGAGTCGATGTCCATAAGTAGATAGTTGTTAGTAGATAGTAGTTAGTGGTGAGTTATTACAGCTAACTACTAACTACTAACCACTAACAATTAACGAATAAAACCGACTGTCTCTACAAAAGAGAAACAGTCGGGATCGGATGATGATACGGAGTATATTTTATGCTTCTTTATTTAAAAAGCTTTGAATTTGTCTTAAAGCAGCAGCACCGATATTAAACAATGCCCAAGCAGCTGCGATCGCGACTGGTGCCAACACGATAACCACACGCATATCAAAGTCCATTTTTTTAACCTCTCTCTTAAGTACAACTTAAAGTATTGTCAACTGTTCTCATTTTTTTATTTTTAGCTGAAGTGAGCAATTTTTCCCAATTGATATGTAAAGAATCTTTACAAAATTAGTCAATAGTCATTTGTCATTTGTCATTGGTTAGTGGTTAATAGTTAGTAGTTAGTGGTTAGTAGTGATGGTTAGTGGTTGGTCGTCTCCCCATCTCCCATCTCCCCATTGCCCCTTATCCCCACAAAGTGGGGGCCCCCCTTCCTCAATGGGAAGTGCTAAAACCAGTATCTGTCCCCTTGCCAGCATGAACTAAAGCTAACTTCTTATAATTTTCAGCGTGTTCGATCAGTTCTGCTGCCTCAGCATCTGTAACTTGGCGTAATACTTTTCCAGGAATACCAACAACCAAGGATTTAGGTGCTACATCTTTAGTTACCACTGCACCAGCACCGATGATGCTACTAGCACCCACCCGCACTCCATCTAAAATCACTGCTCCAATACCAATCATGCTGCCACGTTCAATGTAGGCAGAATGTACCACAGCACGGTGTCCTACGGTAACATGGTCTTCTAGGATTGTGGGCTTACCCGGGTCGCCGTGTAGAATTGCTCCATCTTGGATATTAGTGCATTCGCCAATTTCAATGCGTTCCACATCTCCTCTAATGACTGCTCCATACCAAATGCTAACCCCTGCTGCTATATTTACAGAACCCATAACCACAGCATTGGCTGCAACGAAGGCAGCTTGAGAAAAATCGGGAGAAGGCCAGTAGGAAGCGTTAGACACGATAGAATATGAATATGGTACTCAGGAACACTGGAAAAATTCCAACCTTGGAGGCTGGTTGCAAAACCAGAATATCACGGCATTAAGCCTGTTCACTGAGGCAGCAGTCAGTACATACCCTTATCGTGTGGCGCAGAAGTATAAATAAAACCAACGTCACTGGTGAAGACAAAAATATTCTTCTTGTACGCACTTCATGATGAATCCAGGCTTGCAGTACCCAATATTTGGCCCCGAAATTCAGTGTCCCCACTGCCGTCAGACAATCCCGGCACTGACACTAACAGATACTTACTTATGTCCCCGTCATGGCGCGTTTGAAGCCAATCCTAAAACAGGAGAGTTGATTCATTTACAGTCTGGACGTCACTGGCGTCGGTGGAATGGTGAATGGTATCGACAACATACGCATCCAGATGGCATTCGGTTTGAAATCCACGAAGCATTAGATAAGTTATATACGCAAGGTTATCGAGCAACACGGGTAATTATTGCTCGCCGCTATCAGGAATTGATGAGTGGCTATTTAGAACGCAGCACTCCTTGGCGGGGAGGACAATCAGAAGGGGCTTCGGCACGACTGTACGGTTTACCTGTGGAGTTTGGCCCCGATCCCAAAGAAGAACCCTGTTGGGAAGTAATTAATTTTGATTTGGAAAAAGAACCCGGTGTGCCTGTACGTTATCCTTATTTCAGATTATTTGAATAATAGTTATTAGTCATTTGTCAATGGTTGGTTGTTGGTATTTGTTAGTTGTTGGTGGTTTTTCCAAACAACAAACAACTAACAACCAACAACAATTGAAAGCCAAAATTATGCACCACGCTTCTATTCGCACAGCTAATATTCATCGAGCGATCGCCTTCTACGAACAACTAGGGTTTACAGTTTGCGAACGCTTCACTACAGGCTATACCCTCGCTTGTTGGATGGAAGGACTAGGTGGCAGAATTGAACTAATCCAAATACCAGAACCAAAACCAGCCCCCGATGCATTCGCAGATGAGCATTATGTGGGTTACTATCATCTGTCTTTCGATCTCACTGACATCACAACCGATTTGCCTAGCTGGTTGACAGGTTTGAAAGAAAATTTTACTCTGGCCGCACAAAATCAACCAGAACACTTACAACCACTAAAGATTCTTTTAGAACCGATGCAGCAGCAAATAGGCGATCGCATTTATGAAGTCGCCTTTATTGCCGATGCCGATGGCTTACCCTTAGAATTCATTCGGGTTTTAGCCACACTCCAGTAGTTGTTCATCAAAGAAAGGGTATAGGGGTATAGGGTATCTCTATGGATTTTTCTTTGTGTCTTAGTGTCTTGGTGGTTCAAGAAAATTTATTTTTTCAAAAAAATCAACCCATCGGTAGTTGCATATTTATTACTTTATCTGTAGAATAATATTTCTCTGTAGTGTTGCTGAGGTAACATATTCCCCAGCGGGATTAGACTATAGTCGTAGAAAAAATCTGTAACTTAATTTACAGATATATTAAGCAAATACATGTCTGTGTTTACAGCGTTGCATAGATATCGTTTCTCTATTTTTGTGTTAACTCTCTGGTTTATTGCGGTTTTGCTACTCAGTGATGGATCTGCTATCAGCCATATGACCGCAACATCAGCCTTAGTAAAAACTCGCAATGATAATGTTGCTAAAAAAACACAAATCAATTCAGTGACAGATAACGTCAGCAAGACAGTACTGGAAAATGGTCTTACTGTCCTGACCAAGGAAGTCCATTCAGCACCAGTGGTGACTGTGCAAGTTTGGTATAAAGTGGGATCGCGCAACGAAGAAGCAGGAGTGAATGGTATTGCCCATCAGTTAGAGCATATGATGTTCAAAGGTACGAAAAATCGTCCAATTCAATTTGGACGCTTGTTTAGTGCTTTAGGTAGCGACTCCAACGCTTTTACAAGCTACGATCAAACTGCATACTACAGCACAGCGGAGCGCGACAAGCTGAATGCTCTTCTAACGCTGGAAGCAGACAGAATGCAAAATGCTCTGATTAATGTCGAGCAATTAGCGAGTGAGAAGCGAGTAGTAATTTCTGAGTTGCAGGGTTATGAAAACAGCCCAGAGTACCGTCTTAGTCGTGCAGTGCTACAGAAGATATTTCCCAAGCATCCTTATGGCTTGCCTGTAGGTGGCACTAAAACTGATGTCGAGAAGTTTCAAGTTAAACAAGTACAAAAATACTACAGTAAATTCTACAGTCCTGACAATGCTGTTTTGGTAATTGTTGGTGATTTTGAAACAGCAAAAACCCTCAAAGCCGTTCAAGACATATTTGGGAAAATCCAGAATAGTCAACAGTCAACAGTCAACAGTCAACAGTCAACAGTCAAAACTACAAAGACTCTCCCTCTCTCCTCCTCTCCTATAGTTCTACGAGAACCAGGAGCAAATGCACTTTTGCAAGCAGTATATGCGTTACCGGATGCAAATCATCCGGATGTGCCAGCGTTGGATGTAATGGATTACTTGTTGACAGAGGGACGAAATTCTCGGCTGTATCAAGCGTTAGTGGAGTCTGGTTTAGCTAGCGATCTGACAGGTTCTGTTGTCAGCTTGCGGGAAGGAGGTTGGTACGAACTATCGGTAACTGGGACTCCCGGTCAAAATTTGACAAAGATTGACTCAACGATGCAGAAGGCGATCGCCAATCTTGCTCTCAAAGGAGTAACAAAAGAAGAAGTCAACCGCGCCAAAGCACAGCTAGAAGCGAATTTGATTTTAAATAACCGTGATATCACCAGTCAAGCAATGCAACTAGGTAATGATGAAACCACCGCTGGTGATTATCGTTATACAGACCGCTATCTAGCAGCGATTCACGAAGTGACGGCTACAGATGTGCAACGTGTAGTAAATCAATACCTAAAACCAAAAGCGCGTTTTGTAGGGATTTTTGAACCAACCCAGACGCAGCCAGAAGAAAAGAGTGCTGTCAAGCCACGCTCCACACTCATAACTGAAAATTTTACTCCTGGCGAACCTCAGGAACCTGCTGAAGTGGCGAAGTACCTCCCACGTGTAGATATGACGATGGTCTCCGCTACTCGCACACTACCAGAGCAATTCACATTGTCCAATGGTATAGAAGTATTGCTGTTGCCAGACAAAAGTACTCCAACAGTAACGTTAAGTGGTTATATCAAAGCTGGTACGGAATTTGATCCAGAGGGTAAAGCTGGACTCGCATCTTTGGTAGCAGACAACCTGATGAACGGAACTAAAACCAAGGATGTATTGACAATAGCTAAAGCTTTGGAAGAACGTGGGGCTAGCCTAGAGTTTGAAACTTATCGCGAAGGTGTGGAAATTCAGGGTAGTAGCTTGGCAGGCGACTTGCCTGTGCTTCTAGAAACTTTGGGAGATGTTGTTAAAAATGCGACTTTTCCAAATAAAGAATTGGCACTGAGTCGTCAACAGGCCTTGACCGATCTGAAGCAAGAATTGGACGATCCCACAGAAGTTGCAAAAAGAACATTTTTACAATCTCTTTATCCAAAGAAACATCCCCTACACAAATTTCCCACACAAAAGAGTTTGCAGCAGATTCGCCGAGCAGATTTGGTTGATTTTAAAACTAAACATTACCGCCCAGACACTTTGGTGCTAACGTTGGTAGGAGATTTTGCTCCCGAACAGGTGCGATCGCTGATTGAAGCGGAGTTTGGTGACTGGCAAGTTAGCGGTCAACCCCCACAATTGGAATACCCAGTGGTATCAATGCCAGACAAAATCGTGCGTGTTAATCCGGTGCTTCCGGGTAAAAGCCAAGCAATTACTTATATGGGTAGCACAGGGATTAACCGTAAAGATCCGCGATTTTACGCGGCTTTGGTGTTAAATCAGATTTTGGGTGGCGATACTCTATCCAGTCGGCTGGGAGCAGAAGTACGCGATCGCCAAGGTTTGACTTACGGAATTTATAGCACCTTCCAAACTGGGAATAACGTTGGGATATTTTTGATTGAAATGCAAACATCCCCAGAAGATACTTCTCAGGCGATCGCCAGCACCCGCCGACTGCTACAAGAAATTCATCAGCAAGGCATTACCGCTGAAGAATTGGAGACAGCTAAACGTACTCTGATTAGTAACTATAATGTTTCTCTAGCCAATCCAGAGGAATTATCATACAGAATCTTGATGAATAAGGTGTATGGGCTAGATGCAGAAGAACTGCGCTCTTTTGTTGGTAAAGTTGCTACAGTGACCCTTGACCAGGCCAATCAAGCAGCTCGTGAGTTACTTCATCCAGATAAAATTGTGGTAGTAACAGCTGGCCCAGCTATAGTAGCAAATCAAAGTGTCAGGTAGAAATAGTCATTGGTCATTGGTTAGTAGTTAGTAGTTAGTAGTTAGTAGTTAGTAGTTAGTAGTGAACAACCAACAACCAAAAACCAACAAAGGACAAATGATTAATGACTAATGACTAAATTTACATTTTGGTGATTACCTATGATTCAGTTCGTCGCAAGGATTTTTTTAGAGACTTTACAACGCATCTTTGTTGTAACAATTGCGTCTGTTCTGTGTTTTAGTATCATCATTGCTACTCCGGCACAAGCAGCTAATTTATCTGGAGATCTGCTAAAACAACCACCTACAGAAATTACGGTTAGCCTAGGCAATTCTAGTAACGAACTTAAGTATGAGCCAAATCAATTAGAATTTGTGGCTGGTAAACGCTACAAACTTCGGCTGATCAATCCCAGCCCCCAAAAGCATTATTTCACAGCCAAGGATTTTGCTGATAATATTTGGACACAAAAAGTCGAAGCAGGCAAAGTAGAAGTCAAAGGGGCGATTCACGAGATGGAACTCAAGCCAGGTGCTGAAGCAGAATGGGTGTTTGTGCCGCTAAAGCCGGGGAAATATAGCTTACACTGTCCCATCCCGGGACATACTGAAGCTGGCATGACCGGAGATATTATCATCACTTCTGGACAGCCCTGAAAAAGGCAGAAAATATGAAATTAAAAATTGAAAATAAAAAAAATTTAGTCTCTAGTGACAAGCATCTTAAATAGAGCTTAGCAAAACACAACTTCACGAACACAGCATCAGGCAAAAAATAAGTTAATTTAAATATAGAAATTGTTTCTCAACTAAGTACTAAGAGCAAACAAACATAGGTAGGGGTGGGTTTTAATAGATATCTCGTCATTGACACCCATGAATATCATAACTAAACTTCTCCTACCAGTTGCTTGTTCCAAACAACGAACAACAAACAACAAAAAAGCGCTAAGGCGCAGATAATTATTGATTTCCCATGAACATTCTAAGTAACCTGCTTTCTCAACCAGCTCAAGATAACCGTCCTAAAAGGCAACGCAGAGGCATAGAAATTAAGTCGCCACGTGAAATTGAAATTATGCGGCAATCGACAAAAATTGTAGCAACTGTGCTAAAAGAAATTTCTGAGTTGGTACAGCCAGGAATGACTACAGCTGACTTGGATGCTCATGCGGAAAAACGCATCCGAGAGATGGATGCAACACCTAGCTTTAAAGGATATCATGGTTTTCCTGCTTCCATCTGCGCCAGCATAAATAATGAAGTTGTGCATGGTATCCCCAATCCTAAAAAAGTTATTCGTGCCGGAGATGTTTTAAAAGTAGATACAGGCGCTTATTATCAAGGTTTTCATGGTGACTCTTGCATTACCATTGCTGTAGGTGAAGTCACCCCAGAAGCTGCGAGACTGATTCGCGTAGCAGAAGAAGCGCTTTATAAAGGAATTGAACAGGTAAAAGCAGGTAATTACCTGATGGATATTGCTGGAGCAATTGAAGACCATGTCAAAGCTAATAAATTTAGTGTAGTTGAGGACTTTACCGGACATGGTGTTGGTCGCAATTTGCACGAAGAACCTTCAGTTTTCAACTTCCGCACCCGCGATATGCCAAATGTAAAACTGCGTGCGGGAATGACACTGGCAATTGAGCCAATTCTGAATGCTGGTTCCAAGTACACGCGGATACTATCAGACCGTTGGACTGCTGTAACTGTGGATAATTCTCTATCTGCTCAGTTTGAGCATACCGTGTTGGTGACAGAAACTGGCTACGAGATTTTGACAGACCGCTCTCAAGTTTAGCTCTATTACTCCACCACACTAATTTTGATAGGTTTGTAGTGTAGACGCTCGTAAGAGCGGCTTCCCGAAGGGTGGGCTTTATAGCCCTCATGTAAGCATGCTTAGTGCTTACTATAAACTTCCTTAGCCTGTCATAATCTTTGTGGCAGATTACTATATATATAAGGTGCGTTAGCTGACGCTAACACACCCTACATTAGCTAATTCTTGCTAAAACTAACTATTAACTTCCTGCAACCGCGAAGTTTCTAATCTATCCATCCACTTTTCTAAATAAACTCGATTTAGTCTTTGTTCTTCTGGATCTTGCGTATCCGGAGGATAAGGCATTAATCCTAAAATCGCTGCGGTAGTCACGCAGAACATCGACTTTTGGAAAGTCATGCAAATTTGCACCCGTAAATCATCTTCTCCCCGGCGACTGCGACGATACACTTCATGCAAATACTCTGGGAGAAAGTGACGCATATCTTGCATTAATAAAGTCGGAGGAATACCCGCACCGCCAATAGGCAAGGGGTCAGCATACAAAGCACCATATTGAAATCTCGATTGATCTGGTGGAATTTGATACGCTTGGGCATTGTATGAAACTGTGCCAGGAAAAGGTGTTCCCCGGAAGAAAACAGCTTCTACATAGGGTACTGCGGTATCAGCAAGGAATGTCAAACCAACACTTGCAGGAATAATGTCATAAACTTTATCCCGTATTTTGACAGAGTAGGTAATTGGTTTATTTGCGGCTTCTACTAAACCTGCTTTGATATGGTCTACAACTTGGGGAATCGATTTGATTTTGCCTTGATCGTAGAGGTCTGATAAGCTGAGGAAAATATCAGCCATGACCCGCCAGAATTGACCTAATCCGCTGTAGTAAGCAGATACTCGCAACTGTTCGATTAAGAAATCGGGAAAGAGTTGATTAATTCCCATAACAATGGGATTATTTTTAAATTTAGCTGCGATAACAGCTTGCGCTCTCTGTTGAAATTCTTTTGTATCTAAATATTTATCTAATCCACCACCACCATGCCAAAACATTGCTTTCATGCAATATTCGGCATATTCAAAATTAATTCGGTCATGCCACCAGTGACGAAGTAATTTTTGAAAAGAAATTTCTCCATTAAAATATTTGAAAAAAGGGAAAAAAACTAAGAATTGATTTTCGGCAATATAAATGAGATTTTTCGAGTAAGCATCCAAAACTACGCCATAACTCTTAAGAATGCCGACTACTTCTAACACGTTTTCTGGATTGTCGGGAAGCAATGCTCCCCCAGATTGGAGCCGTTCTATATATTCAGATAATGGATAATTAGTAGGTTTATTTTTAGCAGTTACCATTGGCAATTCTCCTAACAAAAACTGGAAGTGTTAGTAGTTAGTAGTTAGTAGTTGCTTGTTAACCACTAACTACTAACCACTAACTACTAACAAGTTTCAACTCTTACCTTGTGCCTTCTCAAAAGACACGTGGGCAACAACACTCTGAGTATTTGCTATTGCTGTTGTTGTTGCTTCAGTCCAATGTATTAACCAAGCTGGCTGAATACCAAAAATTACAATCAAAACAGCTAGAACAATTGCTGGAGCGCGATCGCTCCAATAAACTCGTGGTAAGTTGACAACTTGTGCAGATAAGCGTCCAAAAAAGGCGCGATTAGTCAGAAGTAAGAAGTAAACCGCAGTTAAACCTGTACCAATCATGCATAACAGGGTTTGTACAGGAAAAACTGCAAAACTAGCACGAAAGACAACGAATTCAGCAATAAAACCGAACATTCCCGGTATGCCAGCACTTGCCATTACTCCCAATACCATCAAGCTACCAATTACAGGCATACCTCGTTCTGGATTCAACAGTCCCCTGAGGACATCTAAATCACGGCTACCTGCTTTTTTATACACAACCCCTACTAGCAAAAACAGTAATGCAGAAATTAAGCCGTGGCTAATCATTTGCATAACTGTTCCCAATATGCTTAAAGGAGTGGCAGCAGCGGCAGCAATCAGTACGTAGCCCATGTGACCAATAGAACTGTATGCCACCATTTTTTTCATGTCTGTTTGGGCGATCGCGCAGGATGCACCGTAAAGCACGCTGACTACCGCCCAAGTTGCCAAAACAGGAGCCAAATAACTCCAAGCATCTGGCAACAAGTACATACCAAAGCGCAGTAAACCGTAAGTTCCCAACTTCAACAATACCCCAGCTAACAGTACTGAAATTGGCGTGGAAGCTTCTACGTGAGCATCCGGCAACCAAGTATGAAAGGGAACCAAGGGAATCTTGATACCAAAACCAATTAAAATCCCCAGCAATAGCAAAATTTGTGTGGCTAAAGGTAAACCCGATGCATTCAAAGTTTCTAGAGCAAAGCTAGGAGAACCACTTAGCCACACTATACCAAGGAAACTTGCCAAAATCAAAATTCCGGAAACAGCGGTATAAATCAAAAATTTTGTCGCTGCGTAACCCCGGCGTTCACCACCCCAAATGGCAATTAGCAAATAAAGGGGAATGAGTTCTAACTCGTAAAACAGGAAAAATAACAGTAAATCCTGTGCTAAAAATGCTCCACTGACGCCAGCACTTAACAGCAGTATTAAACAGTAATAAAAGCGCGGACGCCGTAGATTTTCATCGCTGCTGTGGATCGCAATGCAAGTTAACAGTCCATTCAAAACCAATAAAGGTAAAGATAAGCCATCTATCCCCAGGTGATAGTTCAAACCCAAGGTATCTATCCAAGGCAGAAATTCAGCAAACTGTTGAGTGATGACTGTTGGATCAAACTGGCTTGTTAAAACCAGCGTCCATACGAAAGCTAAACTGGCAAAAATCAAAGCGACACTACGAGAGAGTTTCGCGTTCATGCCAACAGGCAAGAAACTGACTATAGCCGCACCTAACAATGGCAGCAAAATTAAAGCACTGAGCATAGTTTGTAGGAACTAGGGACTAGGGAGATGGGGGGAGTGGGAGAGTGGGGGAGTGGGAGAAATAACTACTAACCACTAACCACTAACCACTAACTACTAACTACCAACTGTTGACTAATGACTAATGACTATTGACTAAAAAGGCAATTTCTCCAGCAATCCTAATGACCAGCCGATGAAGAAACCCAGGATGCTGATGCCAACAACGATAGTCAAAAGATACCCTTGCGATTGACCGGAAACGCTGTATCTCAAGCTTTGCCCACCAAACATTGTTGCGAACCCTACTAAGTTAACCAGACCGTCTACTAAATAGCGATCGCTCCACGCGGAAATCTTGGAAAGCAAAGCAACAGCACTCACTACCGTAAATTTATAAATGCGGTCAATGTAAAAGTCATATCCCAGCAAATCCTGCACAAGTCTCCAAGTCAGTACTCTGGAACGCGACCAAGCTTTGTGCAGATAAATTGTAGATCCTATACCTACTCCTAACATAGTAGACGACACCAACATTGCTACTACGAACCAATTAATGCTTTCCCAGCTAGGTAAGAGATACCATTGCTGTAACATCATGGGTACTAACAGAGTCATCACTGTCAGAGCTACCATTGGCAATGCCATTGGCCAGGGAACTTCTGGAGCACGGCGGGTCTTTTGTTGGGGTTCTCCCCAGAATACTAACCGGAATACCCGTGTTAAATTCAATGCCGTTATGCCATTTACAATTACCAAAACCCACAAGACCCAAGGGGTAATGAGTGCCAAGCCGTCAGCCCAAGATAACATTGCCCAAAAGCTTCCCAAGGGTAGCAGCG
Organism: Fischerella sp.; assembly: GCF_013388695.1. Taxonomy (NCBI): domain Bacteria; kingdom Bacillati; phylum Cyanobacteriota; class Cyanophyceae; order Nostocales; family Hapalosiphonaceae; genus Fischerella; species Fischerella sp. The sequence goes on along the minus strand of NZ_JACAEU010000014.1, from coordinate 16,156 downwards.
TTACCATTCCGGCTGAACCGACCACAAAGGCTGTGGTAGTTGCTGGCATCCGCGACCACAAGCCGCCCATTTCTGTTAAATCTTGGCTACTAGTGGTATAAATTACAGAGCCAGTACTCATAAATAACAATGCTTTGGCGATCGCATGGGTAAACAACAAGATCAGAGCCACACCTCCTTGCTGCAAACCCACAGCCAAAAACACTAATCCCATGTATGCACTAGTGGAATGGGATAGGGCCCGCTTGATATCAGTTTGAGCGATAGACACCAAAGATGCACCGACCGCTGTCACTGTACCTATAATTATCAAAGTCCTTAAAGCAAAGGGCGATAGTGCTAGGATCGGCTGCAATTTGAACAATATAAAGGCACCACCAGCTACCACCATTGAGTTTCGCATCACCGAAGCTGGATTTGGCCCTTCCATCGCCTCATCTAACCACAGGTGCAAGGGAAATTGAGCGCATTTACCAGCAGGGCCTGCAATCAATGCCAATCCTAATAAACTCGATGTTAATGGGCTTAACTCTGCTGTTTGCGCCCACTCATATAAATCGGAAAAATTCAAACTGCCTGCTTTGGTAGACAGGGTTACTACTCCCATCAGCAGCAGCAAATCTCCCACACGCTTAGTTAAAAAAGCATCTCGTGCTGCTGTTACTACTAGCGGTTGAGCATACCAAAACCCCACCAATAAGTAAGTAGAAAGAGTCAGCATTTCTAGCAACGCATAGCTGAGAAACAAGGAGTCACTTACTGCTAAGCCACTTAGCGCTGCTTCAAAAAAGCCCATCAAGGCAAAGAACCGAGCCAATGCCCAGTCTTTTTCCATGTAACCCAAAGCATAAATTTGTGCTAGTAAACTTAACCCTGCTATTAAAACTGTTGCCCCAACACTAACTGGTGAGATTTCTAAGGCAAAGGAAATATTTAAATCCGCAGCACTAAACCAGGTAATTACAAAATTTTGTGGTTCTCCATTCCAAATATCTTTGAAGACAAATAGACTATGAAAAAAAGCCAAAAATGTCGCCAATAAGTTGAAATACGCTGCGGGTCTTGGTCCTGTACGCCTAATTATTCCCATTGCCCAAGGCAAGGTCAAAACTGCCCCAAATAAGCTATAAAATGGTATCCACCAAGTTGTTGAGAACAGAAACTGATTCATTTAATTTTCCCTTGACGACTTAGCATTGAACTATTTTTCCCAGTCTACGATAATGCTTTTCTGTCCCTAATATCGTTGGCTTAATTTATATTTTATCAGCCAAAACTATTTTTTATTTGTTCTTATCCTTAATCGTATAAAAATCCCTATTTTATGTAGTATAAATGTGAAAAATAAATCTATCTATCAAACTCTTATCTATCTGTATCATTTTTTTACTGTCAATTCTGTTTGATGGCGACAAAGTTCAAAAACTATTTCTTGTAAACAATTTGAATCGTAAACTTGCAATAGTGACAAAATAGTGACATTTTTTATTTCAAAAACATTTGATTGAATTTGATTTTATAAACTTTATGATTTCATATACTTATAATTTAATTTCTAAACTTAACAAACCCATTTTATAGAGATTATAAGAAAATATTATATACATTTCCAATCATTTTATATGTAAATAGCAAGAAAGCGAGGAAAGACAGCAATAGAACTCTCTGGCTTGTTTGTCATTCCTCTGAAGGCTGAAATTTAGCCCTTATGAAACTGTTTGAACTAATGTAATAAAGAAATTATAAAGCAGAAGTGCCTGCTCTAGGAATCCGTAAAGATTGGTTGAGCGAAATCTACCCATAAAATTTTATTAAGTTTTTTTAAACTATTTTATTATAAACTATTATACTAATTTATATTGTCAGGGGAGCCAAGCTTTCTTATGCTTAATTTGAGAACAGTTAAATAGCTCAAGATGAGCATCCCCGTCAGAATTTTCAACAAAAAAGTACAAATTGCATTAAATGTGTTAGGAGTCCTGCGATGCCTATTGCGGTTGGAATGATTGAAACTAAAGGTTTTCCGGCAGTGGTGGAAGCTGCGGATGCGATGGTAAAAGCTGCTCGTGTCACTTTAGTCGGTTATGAAAAAATCGGCAGTGCCAGGGTGACAGTGATTGTGCGGGGAGACGTTTCGGAAGTGCAAGCTTCGGTAGCTGCCGGAGTTGAAGCAGCCAGAAGAGTAAACGGCGGTGAAGTGGTATCTACCCATATCATTGCTCGTCCTCACGAGAACTTGGAATACGTCTTGCCGATTCGTTATACGGAAGCTGTGGAGCAGTTCCGCACTTAGGCACAGTTCATAAACAAAACAAAACAACGGGGTTGCCTTCTTGTCGCTAGCTTTGCTTGTGTTTGATCGTTTGTTGGAAGCTTCTTAAGGATTAAAAAAATTATGTCAATTGCAGTAGGAATGGTGGAAACGCTTGGTTTCCCGGCAGTGGTGGAAGCAGCGGATGCAATGGTAAAAGCTGCTCGCGTCACCTTGGTAGGTTATGAAAAAATCGGTAGCGGTCGCGTCACCGTTATCGTTCGTGGAGATGTTTCGGAAGTCCAAGCCTCTGTAGCAGCAGGAGTTGAATCTGTTAAGCGAGTCAATGGCGGACAAGTGCTGTCTACTCATATCATTGCTCGTCCCCACGAGAACTTAGAATATGTTCTGCCAATCCGTTACACCGAAGATGTAGAGCAGTTCCGCGAGAACGTGAACGCAATTCGTCCCTTTGGCAGAAGACCATAAAGAGTAATGCAAATTGCTAAAGTGCGCGGCACAGTAGTGAGCACTCAAAAAGACCCAAGTCTTAGAGGTGTTAAGCTACTGTTGTTGCAATTAGTAGATGAAGAAGGACGCATTTTACCAGAATACGAGGTGGCTGCTGATAATGTTGGTGCGGGAGTGGATGAATGGGTACTTGTCAGTCGTGGCAGTGCTGCACGCCAAATTCTTGGTAATGAACAGCGTCCAGTAGATGCTGCTGTGGTGGCGATTATTGATACAATTCACGTCGAAGATCGCATGATTTACAGCAAAAAAGATCAATATCGATAGGAATTTGTTAGTGGTTAGTGGTTAGTAGTTGGTGGGAAAAAACCAACAACCAACAACCAACAACTAACAAACAACCAACAACAATTGAGGAGGAATCTCGCAATGGCAGTCCGCAGCATCGCGGAGGCGGCTCCCCCAACCCCGTGGTCAAGAAATTTAGCTGAGCCAACAATAGATCCATCAGCATTCTTGCATTCATTTTCCAATATCATTGGGGATGTACGGATAGGGGCAAATGTAATAGTTGCGCCTGGTACTTCGATTAGGGCAGATGAAGGTACGCCTTTTTATATCGGTGAAAACACTAATATTCAAGATGGTGTTGTTATACACGGCTTAGAGAAAGGGCGTGTAATTGGTGATGACCAACAAGAATATTCGGTATGGGTTGGTGAGAATACCTGCCTCACCCACATGGCTTTAATTCACGGGCCATGCTATGTAGGAGATGGTTGTTTTATCGGTTTTCGCTCTACGGTTTTTAATGCCAGGGTGGGAGCAGGTTGCATTGTGATGATGCACGCTTTAATCCAAGATGTGGAAATCCCCCCAGGCAAGTATGTGCCTTCGGGAGCAGTAATTACTAACCAGCAGCAAGCTGACCGATTGCCAGATGTGCAAGCTGAAGATAAGGAATTTGCCCATCATGTGGTTGGTATCAATCAGGCACTGCGAGCAGGTTACTTATGTGCTGCGGATAGTAAATGTATTAGAACGATTCGTGATGAATTAACTAAATCTTATACAAGCAAAGGCGTTAATGGATTTGAAAGGAGCGGCGAGGTGTATAGCAGCAGCTTGGGTGCAGAAACAGTAGAGCAGGTACGCTATCTATTGGAGCAAGGATATAAAATCGGCACAGAACACGTAGACGGGCGGCGGTTCCGCACGGGTTCTTGGACTAGTTGCAAGCCAATTGAAGCAAGAAGCTTAGGTGAAGCGATCGCAGCTTTGGAGGGTTGTTTAGCAGACCACAGCGGTGAGTACGTTCGCCTGTTTGGCATTGACCCCAAGGGCAGACGGCGCGTGTTAGAAACTATTATTCAACGTCCGGATGGCGTTGTCCAAGCACCTACTTCCTTTAAGGCTCCTGCTGCTAGTTATAGCAGTAATGGCAGCTACAACGGCAATGGTAGCAGCAACGGCAGCAGCAGCAGACTCAGCAGTGAAACAGTAGATCAAATCCGCCAACTATTAGCAGGTGGTTACAGAATTGGTACAGAACACGTAGATGAGCGCCGTTTCCGCACGGGTTCCTGGCAAAGCTGCAAGCCAATTGAAGCAACTTCTGCGGGTGAAGTGGTTGCTGCCCTAGAAGATTGTATGGATAATCATCAAGGCGAATACGTGCGCTTGATTGGTATCGACCCGAAAGCCAAACGTCGTGTACTCGAAAGCATTATCCAACGCCCCAACGGCCCGGTCGCTGCATCTGGTAGCAACAAATCAGCTAGTACGACGGCTACCTCTTTTGCTTCTACAACCGCAACAGCTACTAGTACCAAATTAAGTTCCGAAGCAGTAGAACAGCTACAGCAACTGTTGGCAGGTGGCTTTAAGATTAGTGCCGAACATGTAGATCAAAGGAGATTCCGTACAGGTTCTTGGGCTAGCTGCGGACAAATTCAGGCTAGCAGTTTGCAACAGGCGATCGCAGCATTGGAAGGATACCTCGCCGAATATGAAGGAGAATACGTGCGCTTAATTGGTATTGATCCTAAAGCTAAGCGCCGGGTATTGGAATTGATTATCCAACGCCCGTAATTAAAGGGCATGGCGCATGGGACAAGGGACATAGGAAAAATTAGTACTTCAATTCCTAATTCTCAATGCCCAATTCCCAGTTCCCAATGCCCAATGCCCATCATAACTTCACGGCTTCCGAGGTTAAAAATTCCATGTCTGTGCCGCCACTGCGCCTAGGCAACAACTTTGATTCTTACATCAGTGGCGAGGTGATTATTCATCCAAGTGCAGTTATCGCACCAGGAGTAATACTCCAAGCGGCTCCAAACAGCAAAATCATTATCGGTTCTGGGGTTTGCATTGGTATGGGGTCAATCCTTAAAGTCCATCAAGGAACCTTAGAAGTAGAAGCAGGAGCAAACTTGGGAGCCGGTTTCCTAATGATTGGTGAGGGTAAAATTGGCGCAAACGCTTGCATTGGTGCGGCGACAACAGTTTTCAATTGTTCTGTGAAACCTGGACAAGTAGTTGCACCCGGTTCAGTTCTAGGAGATACCAGTCGGCATATTTCTGATTCTGTCGATACCACTGACCAAATACAACAGCCGGAACCGTCCACCACCAATTCTGATTCTGCTTCTATTCAAGAGGACAAGTCGCCACAGGAACAGGCAGACACGGGAAATTCTCATGTCGATATCTCCGCGTCTTCTGCAACTGAGGGTATAAAAGAGCCTACCACTGACTCACCAAACAATATCGGTACTCACATCTATGGACAGGGAAGTATTCAGCAGCTTTTGATCACGTTGTTTCCACATCGGCAATCCTTGAACAAACCCCCCTCTGACGAGCAGTCTGAATAAGTGTTAATTGTAAGTTGTCAGTTTGGATATCCTGGAGAATTCACATGGACGCATACAATGTCCAGGCATCGCATCGTCGAGACAACCTCAAGGATAGTGCTTTGGGGTTAGTATCAACTCGCAGTTTTCCAGCGATAGTTGGTACGGCAGATATGATGCTCAAATCAGCTGGGGTTCACCTAGTTGGATATGAAAAAATCGGCAGTGGTCACTGTACTGCTATTGTTCGAGGGGGAATTGCTGATGTGCGTTTGGCTGTAGAAGCTGGTGAGCAAACCGCTAAACAATTTGATCAGTTTATTTCTAGCTTAGTTATTCCCCGACCTTTTCCCAACCTAGAAGTAATATTACCTATTAATAGTCGCCTCAGTGCGGTAACAGGGGATGGCAATTATAGCCGTTTGAGCAACCAAGCAGTGGGTTTAGTAGAAACTCGGGGTTTTCCGGCAATGGTAGGAGCTGCTGATGCGATGTTGAAAGCTGCTGATGTGCAGTTAGCAGCGTATGAAAAAATTGGTGGGGGTTTGTGTACAGCCATTATTCGCGGCACTGTGGCAAACGTTGCGGTAGCAGTGGAAGCTGGTATGTACGAAGCAGAACGCATTGGAGAACTGAATGCTGTGATGGTGATTCCTCGACCACTAGATGAATTAGAGCAAACCTTGCCAGTAGCAAGTTGCTGGCTAGAAGAACGTCAACCATTAAGGTTGCCAATCAATATCAAAGAGCCAGTTACCGAAACAGAGTTACTTCAGTTACCAGATTTATCCAAGTTATCCATAAAAATTACAGAGGAGTCCTAGAAATCTGAACAGAGAGAAAAACGTTGTACACACCCAGTGGGATGAGGTTAGTACAACGTTGGTTACTATCCCCAAAAAACACCTTCAAGGTGTGTAACGTTGGCTGGAAGGCATCTTACGCTTTGCTTGTTGTTTTGATAATAACTTTTCAAACTTATAAGTTAAATACCTATCTAATAATAACAAGCATAGATTATTATCTATATTCACAACACATAACTTTTGCATAAGTTACCGCATTGGACTGGCAAGTGTTCAGTGATACTAGATTTATAGCGGTTTTTATTTCTATGCAATATAGAATGACCTTTCTCCCAATCCTTCCTCTCAAAAGGAGAGTAAAGGGTAAGGGGTAAAGGGAAAGGGAAAGGGTTTTTTCCTTACCCTTTAACCTTGAACTTTTCTCCGCCCAACAACCGTCAATTTTGGTTTGGTGAACTACTAGTGATTTATGTCATTAGTTTTGATGAATGAACCTAGTTTCACAGTCAGCGCTAAGCGTTGACTAACAATAATCAAAACGTTAAATATGGCAAATCGTTAGGCAGATGTGAGAAAGGGATAAGGACTAGGTAAAACTGCTATATCTCAATTCAATTGCCATTAGATGAGGAGAATTACCCTTGAACCAAGCGACGTTGCACCAGTTGAAGGTGTTCGAGGCCGCAGCACGGCACGGTAGCTTTACTCGCGCCGCCGAAGAATTGTTTCTCACTCAACCTACCGTTTCTATGCAAATCAAGCAACTTACAAAATCGGTAGGGTTGCCATTATTTGAACAGGTAGGTAAGCGTCTGTATTTGACGGAAGCTGGACGGGAATTATATGCCACTTGTCGGCAAATTTTCGATACCATCGCCCAGTTTGAAATGAAAGTGGCAGATTTAAAAGGGTTAAAACAGGGTCAATTACGCTTGGCGGTAATTACTACAGCAAAATATTTTATACCACGATTGTTAGGGCCATTTTGTCAGCTTTATCCAGGAATTGATATCTCACTACAGGTGACAAATCATGAAGGCATTCTGGAACGCATGACAAATAACATGGACGACTTATATATCATGAGTCAAGTCCCAGAACATTTAGATGTAAGTTATCAGCCGTTTCTCGAAAATCCCTTAGTAGTTTTAGCTCCAATTAATCATCCTTTAGCAAACGAGAAAAATATCCCCATAGAACGTCTTGCTGATGAAGCTTTTATTATGCGGGAACCTGGTTCAGGAACACGCCGCGCCGTGCAGAAATTATTCGATCAGCATGGAGTGACTGTGAAAGTAAAGCTAGAATTAGGGAGTAACGAAGCGATTAAGCAAGCCATAGCCGGTGGTTTGGGAATTTCTGTTTTATCTCGTCACACCTTATTACCTGATACTGGGGATTTAACCATTTTGAATGTAGAACACTTTCCAATTAAACGGGACTGGTACATGGTTTATCCATCGGGAAAACAACTATCCATCGTTGCTCGTACATATTTTGAATATCTAATAGATGCAGCAAAACAAATTGCCGAACAAACTGCTTCTCTTAGTTGTGATTAGCATCAATAAAATAGTTAAATTTACTAGAGTTTGAGATTTTCAATTTTAGATTTTTGGTGGGAAGGATCTGAAACTAGCTATTTTCAGCTGCCCTACCCCTCTAATCAATTTTTATCAATAAAATAAGGTTGGAGGTAAAGCAATTACAGTTCAGTACAGGTTTTTTAGTCAGAATTCCAAAATTTATCATATCACAGAAATTCAATGGTACGCGGGCTAGTAATTATGCGTACCAATAAAAAAGTGTATAGCTTTTTCTCAAAAAAGCAAAATTGACAGATGCAAAACTATAAATATGATGTTTGATGAAATTTGCAACACAAGTTGCTTTTAGAATAATGAATAAACTACGCATTCTGCATCTTGAAGATGACCTTATCGACGCTGAACTGATTCAGCTAATGTTAGTTAAAAATGGCTTGGAATGTGAAATATTGCTGGCAAAGACGCATTCTGAATATCTCGCAGCTCTCGATGAAGGTAATTTTGATTTAATCTTGTCTGATAGTAGCGTCCCCGGGTTTTCTGGACAGGCTGCCTTTGAGACAGCTCAACAAAAGTGTCCTGGTGTTCCCTTTATCTTGGTTTCCGCAACCGTTAACGATCGCGAAGCCGCTGTTTATTTAGATCGAGGTGCTTTAGACTACATTAGTAAAAAATGGAAAACGTCCAAGTTTACAACGAATTAGAACAAAGAGTACGCGATCGCACTGCGGAATTAGAAGCCGCGAACCAAGAACTAGAAGCTTTTGCCTATACCCTCTCTCACGATTTGCGATCGCCACTAGCTGCAATTGATGGCCATAGCACGCTGTTGCTAAATGAGTACGGCAGTAAAATTGACGAGCAGGCAAAACTTTACTTCAGCCGTATGTGTTTAGCCGCCGAACGCATGAACAATCAGATTGAGCATATGCTGTCTCTGCACCAACTCTCACGAGTTGAAATTCAGCCGCAAAAAGTCAATCTCAGCAACATTGCTCAAGAAATTTTAGCGCATCTCAAGGCCAGCGAACCTAATCGCCAAGTAGAAACAACGATCCAAGAAGAACTGACAGCGTATGGCGATCCTGTTCTGCTGCGTGTAGTACTAGAAAATTTACTATCCAACGCCTGGAAGTACACATCCCAGCGTCAAAAGGCTCAAATTGAGTTTGGTGCAATGCCAAAGTCTAACAGTTCACCAACATTCTACGTGCGGGATAACGGTGCTGGTTTTAATATGACTTACGCTCAAAAACTATTCCGCCCTTTCCAGCGAATGCATTCTCAAACAGAGTTTTCTGGTACAGGCGTAGGACTTGCCTCTGTACAGCGCATTATCCAAAAACATGGAGGGAACATTTGGGCTGAGGCAGCTGTAGATCGGGGAGCAAGCTTTTATTTTACCCTGCCTGAAGAACCAGTACAAGAAGGCAGAAGATAACATCAGTTTTTGGATCTTCTCAAACAGTATGTTTATTTCCGCTGTGACGTATTAATTATTTCTGCTATGCTGCACTAAGGGCTAGAAATTAAAATTTTTGAATTTTGTATTTTCAATTTTAAATTGATTTATCCCTAACGTTAAATTACTTGACGCTCAGGCCTGTAAACATTAAAAATTAACCAGCAAAACCATTAAAGAAAGGGAAAACTGGCAGTGGTTAACCCAGAAATTCCATCTGTGCGAAAAACAGTAGCAAGCCAAATTGTTGCTGTAACGGTGTATTCGGACAAAGCTCTAGTAACACGACGGGGTATAGTGTCCTTAACAGGACATGAAAAAGAATTAGTAATTTCTCCACTGCCAGACGTTATAGAAACTGAGTCGGTAAGAGTTGGCGGTAAAGGTAAAGTAGCAGCACGGTTACTAGAAGTGAAATGCGATCGCATCTTTTCAACCGAACCTGTAGCTGCAAAAGTTACACAGTTGACTCAACAGATCCAACAGTTAGAAGCAGAATGGCAGCATCTGCAAGCACAACTTGATGCTTTAGGCTTACAGTCTAGTTTTATCCAAGGTTTGCGCGATAAGACAGAAGAACAATTTTCGATCAGTCTGGCGCGAAAAAGCCTCAGCCTCAGCGAGACTTTGGATTTTCTCAACTTTCTCGGAAGTCAGTATAGCGAATATGCGATCGCCACAACAGAGTGCAAAACTCGCCAGCAAGAATTAGAAAAACAATTACAAACACTCCGCCAACAGTTGCAATCTATACAAACACCCCATCCTAAAGAAAGTTATAGTTTGAGCGTGGGGATAGAAAGCGCAGGTACAGGGGAGTTTGAGCTAGAGGTATCATACGTAGTCAGTCGTGCCAGCTGGACTCCTTTGTATGATCTGCGAGTAAGTAGTACAAGTAATGCTGTCAATCTTGGCTATTTGGCAGAAGTAACCCAAAGTACAGGTGAAGATTGGTTGGGTGTAACTCTTACCCTTTCTACCGCCAAACCAGGACTGGGAACACTACCACCAAAACTGGAGCCTTGGTATATTGACGTACCAAATTTTCCAAGAGAATTACGCAAGCGGCTAGCATCTATACCTACCGCAAATCAACTATCTGCGGCAGAGGCTGTAGCTGGTATGCCAAGTCCAGTTTCAGAAAACCTCAATGAAGATTATATTGAAGCCGAGACTGTTGTAGCAGAAGTAAACAGAGAAGGTAGTGTTGTCACCTTTAAATTAAATGGCAGTGGTAACATACCCAGTGATGGCGCACCCCATAAAACTACGATTTTTAATGATGATTTTCCTTGTAGCTTTGATTACGTGGCAATGCCGCGCTTGGTAAGCTTTGCGTATCTGCAAGCGAAGGTAAGAAATAGTGCTAACGGTGCGACTTTGTTACCAGGCAAAGCAAATATATTCCGCGACAATATCTTTGTGGGGACTACTCAGCTAGAAAATATCGCACCAGGGCAAGAGTTTAAAGTTAACTTAGGCATCGATGAAGGATTAAAAATTGAACGCGATTTAGTTGAGCGTCACGTAGACAAAAAATTGATTAGTAATACCCGTAGAATTAGTTTTGCTTATCGATTAATAGTTACTAACTTGCTCAACCAAGAAGCTGATCTGAAATTAACCGAACAATTGCCAGTTAGCCGCAACGAACAAATTAAAGTCCGCCTCATCCGCAGTCACCCACAAATTCAACTTGGTGAGATGGGGATATTGGAATGGGATATTACTCTCTCCCCCCAGGCAAAACAAGAGATATATTACCAGTTCGTAGTAGAGCATCCGCCACAGTTAAGGGTAATGGGGTTGGATGTTTGACACTCTGTTAACCTAAGCATAGGCGACAGAATTTACTTGTGAACATAAAATTAGAGCAAGCCAAGAATTATCCGGAAGATGTTGCGCCAAACGTATTTCTAAACACTGTCCCACCTGGCTATCACAGCTATTAAGTGCAGCTGGCAAGGTGCGGCTTGCGGCTCGTATTAAAGACAAGTAAATCACCAGGGCGTAGGAAATCACCTATGGCGTTAAAACGAGTATGTTCAACCTGAAAATTATTGCGGTTGATGACCATCAATCGCACTTGATCGCGGGCAATTCCCCGCCGCTCTGGTGGTTCTTTAGCGGAAAGCTCCGCCGGAAGTAAAAAAGTAAAGGGCTTTGACATAGTATCTTTTTTAATCTTTGGAAATCGTATAAACGCGCACAGATTTGCCCCACATTTGGGCGTCTTTTTCGTATTTCATACCGTTCTTGATCGCCACCTTTTGAGATGCGATGTTTCCGTGGTCGATCAGTGGGGCTTGCACCTTCAGTACCTGGCTCCATCACAAACTCAAACAGGCCAAAGTGACCATTAGTATCTTTGCCAGTTACTTTGAATGTGCAAGTACTGGTTTTAATTTTGACTGATTCACCCTCTCCTGGTTGCAAGATCAACGGTAAAGACATAAATATCTCCTATGAGGTGATCAAAACGGCGATCGCATCTCTCCCAATACTGATATCAAGTCCGGCTAATTACTTACGATATGGTTGGTTTTGTTGGTAATTGGTAATTGGTAATTAGTTTCCCATTACCAATTACCAATTACCTACAGTCCTTCACAGATATGATAAGTGTTCACCCGAACCTGATATTACCCCTGCATCACTGGTGACATTAATGATAGAACCACTATTTTCTATCATCGCTGGTAATGCCTTTTTAATCAGCAGAAATGGAGCGATTAAATTAGTGTTGATAACGTTGTGAAAATCCTCAAGCGGGTAGTCGAGTAAATAAGGCATAGGCGAAGGGCCAATGGTCGAGGCGTTGTTAATTAAAACATCCAAATGACCATTAAATTCATTTAAGGTTGTCGCTACTACGCGCTCAATTTCTTCATGCTTGTTTAAATCTGCACCAATTACCAAGACTTGTGTATTTGGTGCAATTTCCTGGATACTGTGACGCACTTTTTCCAGCAAATCTACACTCCGTGACACAATAGCAATTCCTGCTGCTCCTTCACGAGCAAAATCAATTGCTAATTGCCGTCCCAATCCTTGTGATGCCCCTGTGATTAAGGCATACTTTCCTTGTAATCTGTTCATATCTGCAAACCTTCATTATGAAAGTTGGTAGTTGGTTGTTGTTAGTTGTTTGGAAACTGTCAGTAAAATCCAAACAACAAATAACCATCAACAAACAACAAATTCTATTTGAGAGCGTAGTCTGGGTTATATTCTACTAGCTCTATTTCATTACCATCGGGATCGTTGATATAAATTCTGTGTTTGGTTTCTGGTGCTGACATTGTGTAATATTCAATTTTTTCATCATCAAGCAAATTTTTCATGGCTTCGCCATCTTTAATCACAAAACCGACATGATTTATGCCAATATTTTCGTAGGCAATATGCACATGTTCTTGCTCAGGCTCATCATTAAGAGCAAGATAAAATTGGTTATCACCTAAATGCATCCAGCGTCTGCCATTGTATACTCCTTCTGCGCGTACGTACCAATTAGGAAACAAGGTTTGATAAAACTCTTTGCTTGTATCTATATTTTTGCAAGAAAGGTTAATGTGTTCAAAGCGAAGAAAATTCATGTTTCGCTCCTTTGTAATTATTAGTTATTGGTCATTAGTCATTAGTCATTGGTCATGGGTAAAGACAAATGACAAGTAATTAATTAGCCTAAAGCAACATCCAAAAACATCATGACTACAAAGCCCAACATCACACCGATAGTTCCTTCTTTTTCTAAACCTTTGCGATGAGATTCGGGAATGATTTCATCACTAATTACAAACAACATTGCTCCGGCTGCAAATGCCATCGCCCAAGGCAAGATAAAATTGGCAATGCTTACCACTCCTGCACCAATTAAACCGCCAATTGGTTCGACTAAACCCGTAAGTAGAGAAACCCACAAAGCATAACCTGCTGAATATTGCTCGGTTACTAAAGATAATGCCACTACTAAACCTTCTGGAATATTTTGCAAGCCAATACCCAACGCTACGGGAATTCCATCTGTAATATTGTTGTTGCCAAAATTCACTCCTACTGCCAATCCTTCAGGGAAGTTGTGAATAGTAATTGCGGCAATAAATAGCCATATTCGCTTTAAATTACTGCCACGGCTATTTTCTTTACCCTTGAAAAAGTGTTCGTGAGGTAAAAATTTATGCACTAGTTGCAAAAACACTCCGCCTAGCAGTATGCCAACCACAATAATCAAAGCTGCACTAGGTTTCGATGCTCCTTGAGAAATAGCTGCTTCGGTTCCCGGTACAATTAACGAGAACGATGTCGCCGCTAACATCACTCCCCCACCAAACCCCAGCATTATTCCTTGCACTCGCTGCGTGAAATTGATTGGTAACAAAATCGGTAAAGCACCAACTACTGTGGCAAGTCCCGCACATAAACTGGCGATCGCACCGATAACAAGGCTTTCCATATCTGGGGTTCTTTATCCAACTTTATACATAAATCATAATCGTTATGAGTTTAACTTGCAACTATTCTCAAAAAAATCGCAGGCAAAAAACCTGCCTGCGATGTAAATATTTGTAAATGGCTAAAGAGAGTAATTTTTCTATTTTCAGTTCTTTGGTTACTGAGGCTTGCTAGTAATCCTGTTATTGTAACCACAGTAATCAAAGACTAAGCCATGAGAGTACACCCACGCCAAATCTATAATCTGCTGCTAAAGTCAAGCCATACGAATCTATTAGTACGAGAGATTATCATCGGGCTAACCTGGACATTGTGCCAAGCAGATGGGATTGGGTTGTGTATGAGTCCTAATCAACCAACGCGCACCTTACCCTGGTCAGGAACACTTGTGAATATGGCTTTAGCAGATTTAGTACCCTGGCTACAATCGTGGGATAGCTATCAAGCTACTGTTGGCATGGCAGCGATTAATGCTGCGATCAATCCATCTTCGCCACTTGTTTGGAAAGCAAAGCCGCTTTCACCTGAAGGTTCGGCGAATCTTGCTGTTTTTGAGCATTTTCTACCGTTGATTCGGGGGAAACGAGTAGTGGTAATTGGGCGCTATCCTGGGCTATCTGAGTATGAACAAGAAATAGACTTAACGGTACTCGAACGTCAACCGAATACCCAGGACTTACCCGATACCGCTTGTGAGTATCTTTTACCCGAAGCAGATTGGGTGTTTCTTACGGCAACCTCTATTGTAAATAAGACATTTCCGCGTTTGGTTGAGTTATCGCAAAATGCGAAATTAGTATTGATGGGACCGACTGTACCTTGGTTGCCAGATTTAGCGGATATGGGGATCGATTATTTAGCAGGTGTTGCTGTCACCCATCCAGAGGCATTACGTCAGACAATAGCCGAGGGTGGAGGCATCAGAATTTTTGACACAGGGGTGCAATATCGGCTTCTAGAACTTTGACACTCCCCTGGAAAACAGCCGAGGGGATTTTAGTTCATCCTAGTTACTGGCTCTAACAGGTTTTCACCAATTAGAGTAGAGGCTGCCAGTCCTCTAACGTTACTTTGGGATTGCCCATCCCTAGCTTTTACAAGATTGAGAATATTTATTGTGATACGTCTGTTAGTGGGATGCAATGAGCAACTTTCAAGACAGTCGCTACTAGATAATTTATTTTTTTATATGTTTGGTCAATTCAAGGGTTTTGTGGAATTCGGCGATCGCTTTGTCTTTATTGCCCTTTTTAGATCATATCCGGTAGATCACTTAGAGATGATTTATAAAGTAAGCCTTAAATTGTAGGGGAGCCAGTGCGTTGCGGAGGTTCCCGAGGGCTGGAGCCGGAACTTGTATCCGGCTATGGAAGCCCGTTCCGTTGTAGCACCTGGCGTTGCGTTAAAGTAGCGCCAGATGCTTTATGCCGGGGAACCCGTCCATCGCACTGGCTCCCCTATTTAATTATTTACTTTATAAATGACCTCTTCTAAAAACGTTGAGAATAAAGCGATCGTTGGTAACAGTCTACTTCCCATTACCTATTATCAGCCTTCTTTAGTGAACTACTGACGAGGAAGTTTTTTGTCCTGAGGCAAGTAATCAGGGCAATTTATTGCTTCTTGACTGAGAACTTTGGTAGGGTGTATTGCACATTGGAGGTATCGGTTATTTTTAAAATACTGACATTTTCCGCAGGGAATTTGATGATTGTGCTTAATAGTAAAGATGCGATTAAGTATAGCTTTACTCAAGTTAGAACGTAGTAGAGCTATAACCAAAACTGTAAAGCCAAGGTAAGCTGACACAATACCTATGACTGCGATACTGGATTGATGAGCCGATGCTGCATCAGAAGGTGCCTGATTCAAAGGCTGCTCGATAATGGTTTCTTGCTGCTGCATTTTGCTTCAAAAATTTACTAAATCTGTTCCCTATATATAATTGCTAACCTGCTATCAATGGCCTGCAAAAATAGTTTCGCTAGTTGCATCTGAGGAATACATCCCTCTTGCAGCTAGCTTAGGAAAAATTTATTTAGTTTGTATAAATTGTGGCAAAACAAAACTGTTAAGCCAAGACGGCGTTGCTGAATCAAAATATGAATTTACAATTCATATCAAGTCCGGCTAATTCATGTTCATTAAAAACCCTCACCCCGTCCTGTCGGACACCCCTCTCCCAACTTGGGAGAGGGGCAGTTCTTGTGAGGGCAGATACGATAACTAATCAAACGGATTTGATATTACGGATGTGTAGAGACGTAGCATTGCTACGTCTCTACAGAAACGTATACAAACATAAT